>NZ_JBBCIR010000064.1:0-61642 GCF_037189885.1 Paludisphaera sp. | reverse complement strand
CCGCGGCGGGGGGCGCGTCGCCGCCGGGGGCGGGAGCGGGGGCCGCGTCCGGGGCCGTCGGAGCTGGCGCCGGGGCCGGGGCCGGGGCGTCGGCCAGGGCGGGGGGCGCGTCGCCGCCGGGGGCGGGAGCGGGGGCGGGGGCCGGGGGGGCGATCGGGGGAGGCGGCATCTCGGCGTCGGCCGCCGGGTCGCCCCCCTCGTCGTAGCCGGCCAGCTCGTCCGACTCGGGGTCGGGCACGTCGCCCCCCCCGCAGCCCGTCAGCCCGAAGGCCAGCGCGCCCGAAAGCCCGAGGCCGTACAGCCAGGTGGTCCAAGGTCTCATGGCGTCCCGTCCTCCGCTCGCGGCCCCTCCGCGCGACGCCCGCCGCCGCGCGTCTCGATGGATCCTCGCCGATCTCCCATTATGTCGGCCGTCGCGGCGCGCGGGAAGGGGGCGCCCACGCGCCCCCGCGTGGAGGGCCGGAAAGATCGCCGATTTCAAGAGATCCGCGCGGTCGGGCGCTCGATCCGTCCGCCGTCCGGCACTTGCCGGCGCGGCGGGCGCGGGATAGACTGGAGGCCTCGCCCTGGTCGCGAGATCGCGCGGATTCGTCGGAGCCGAGACACCATCGCCATGAGCCCACAACACCGGACCATCCTCCTGGTCGACGACGATCACGAGATCGTCGAGTCGATGCGGACGATCCTTGAGAACCGAGGCTACCGCATCCTCGTCGCCCGCGACGGCAACTCCGGCCTGATGGTCGCCGAGCGCGAGAACCCCGACCTGCTGATCCTGGACATGATGATGCCGAAGAAGAGCGGCTTCCTCGTCCTGGAGAAGCTGCGCAGCCGCCCCGGCGGGCTGATCCCCACCATCATGATCACCGGCAACGAGGGGAGCCGCCACCGCGCCTACGCCGAGATGCTGGGCGTGCGCGACTACATCCGCAAGCCGTTCGCGATGGAGAAGCTCGTCCGATCCATCGAGAGGATCCTGGGCGTCGAGCCCCGCCCCGCCGGCCGTCACGACGACGAAGTCTGATCCGGTCCGGTCCGCCCCGATCGATCCCCGCCCCGCCCGCCGTCACGGGATCGCGAAGCCCAGCCCCGCGAGGATTTCCGCCAGCGCCAGCAGCGGGAGGCCCGTGATCGCGGCGTGGTCGTCGGACTCGATGCGCCGGAACAAGGCGACGCCCCCCCGTTCCAGCTTGTAGCTCCCCGCGCAATCGACGGGGAGGTCGCGCGCGACGTACCGCTCGATCGCGGCGCGGTCGAGCGGGCGCATGGTCAGCCGGGCGACGTCGGTGTGTTCGAACCGGCGGCCGGGGGCGAGGACGACCATGGCCGTGATCAGCTCGTGCGTCCGGCCGGCCATCGCCTGGAGCTGGTCGGCCGCCCGCGCCGGGTCGCCGGGCTTGCCCAGGATCCGGCCGTCGAGAGCGACGAGCTGGTCGGAGCCGATCACGACCGCCGCCGGCACCCGCGCGGCGACGGCCTCGGCCTTGCCGCGCGCCAGCGCCTCCGCCAGCGCGCGGGGCGTCAGGCCCTCGCGCGGGAACGCCTCCTCGTCGAAGTCCGGCGGGACGGCGCGGAACGGCACGGCCAGTCGTTCCAGCAGGGCGCGGCGATAGGGGGACGTGCTCGCCAGGATCAGCTCGGGGGGCGGGATCGTCATGATGACATCCCCGATCCGTGTGTTCGGAGCGGGGCCCGCATCACGCCGGCTGGGCCATGAGGGCCTCGCGGAGCTTATTAAGGACGCGGGTCTTCTCGTTGCTGACGGTCTTGGGGGCGACGCCCCAGGAGTCGGCGATCTCGGCGGGGGTGCGGCCCATCAGGGAGTCCTGGATCAGCCGGGCCTCGCGGGGGGTGAGCGAGCGGTCGATGGCCTCGCGGAGGGCGTCGAGCCGGGCGCGGGACTCGGAGTCGTCCGGCGACGCGGCCATGTCGTCGAGCGGCTGATAAGAGCGCTCGCGCTGGACGCGCTTCTTGATCATGTCGACGGCGCGGAAGAAGTCCATCCCCTCGGGGGTCTCCTTGGAGAAGACCTCCTTGACGCCGCCGCGGCCGACGTCGGCCAGCATCGCGTCGAACCGCCCGCGGCCGAGCTGCTGCAGGAGCGTCGCGTAGACCGCCTGCGAGGCGTCCTCGTAGCTCTGGGGCGACAGCCCGGCCCGCTGCCACGAGCGGACGAGGTAGCGGTCGAGCTGGTTCAGCCCTGAGGCCATCGCCCGCTCGTCGGCCGGAGCGACGACGGTCGGCTCGGCCGTCCGCAGGCTCGCCAGCAGGTCGTCCAGGCGGCCGGACAGCAGCGCGGCGTCCCAGCTCTCGGCGGTGAGCCCTGGCGAGGGGGAGAAGGTCGGCGAGGCCGTCGGGATCTCGGCCAGATTTTGGGCGTCGGTCGGGAACGCGGCCAGCGCCGCGGCGTGCGCGCCGCCGGAAAGGAGCCGCAGCGCCTCCATCCCCTCCACGGCCGGTTTGTACGACCGGGCCGCGCGTCGTTCTCGCCCCGTTCCTCCCGCCACGGTATCCGCTCCTCTTCCGCTGAGCCCCCGGACGCCAGGCCCCTCGGCCCGTCTCCTCCCTCGAGATCCTACGCCGCCGGCGGCCCAATTCGGATCGATCCCCGCGCTCAACTTAATCAAACCGCCACGACCCGACGAGGGCAATTTCTCGGACAGCGTGATTGCATGATATTGTTGGCCGCCCCCGCCGTCCAGTCCTCCCGATGGAATACGGCGGGGGCGGGGGGGTCTTACGGCGGCTCCGGGTTATGGTCGCGCCTCGCCCGCGGGGGCCGGGCTCGCGAGGTTCCGTCGGATGAAGTCGATCATGAGCCTGGAGTAGTGGGGGCTGTAAATCCCGTGCCGAGATCCGGGGTAGATCATCAGCTCGAAGTCCTTGTCCGCGGATTGGAGCGCCTGGACGAGCCGCATGGCGTTGCGGACGGAGACGTTGTCGTCGACCGCGCCGTGGACGATCAGCAGCCTGCCGTGGAGGTCCTTGGCGGCCTCGACGACCGACGACGCCTTGTAGCCCTCGGGGTTGTCCTGGGGGAGCCCCATCAGGCGTTCCGTGTAGATGGAATCGTAGTCGTGCCAGTCGGTGACCGGCGCGCCGGCGATGCCGCAGGCGAACAGGTCGGAGTGGGTCATGGCGAACGCGGTCATGTAGCCGCCATAGCTGTGGCCGGTCATGCCGATCCGGTCGCCGTCGACGTAGGGCCGCTGCTTCAGCCAGGCGATGGCGTCCTTGATGTCCTCCAGCTCCTGGATCCCGAGCTTCCGGTACGCCGTCCAGGCCGAGGCCAGCCCCTTGCCGCTCGCGGGGCGGGGGTCGACGCGGAAGACGATGAAGCCTTCCGAGGCCAGCGCCTGGTCCCAGGCTCGCCCGCCGGCCCAGGTGTCCACGACGACCGGCGCGTGCGGGCCTCCGTAGGTGGTGAACCAGACCGGGTGCTTGACGTCCGGGTCCAGGTCCGGCGGCAGGATCACCTCGCCCTCCAGGACGACCCCGTCGCGCGCCGGGATCTGGACCCGTTCGCGCGGCCCGAAGCGGTACTCCTTGATCCGGTGGACCGGGTTGGAATCGACGACGCGAACGGGCGAGCCGTCGGCCTCCAGGAGCGTCGCGCGGGCGGGCGTCTCCAGGTCGGACCGGCTCGCGAGGAACAGCTTGCCGTCGGGCGAGGCGTTGACCTGGTAGCTCCCGGTCCCCGAGGTGATCCGCTCGACGGGCCCGCCGGGCCTCGCGCGGTAAAGCTGCGTGGCCATCGGCGCGTCCTTCGTGCCCAGGAACGCGACCGCCCCGGTCTGGGGGTCGAAGTGCTGGATCTCGCGGACTTCCCACTCCCCCTCGGTGAGGCGGCCCTTCGGCGAGCCGTCGGCGGCGTGGTGGTACAGGTGGGGCCAGCCGTCGCGGGCGCTCAGCCAGAGGAACGAGCCGTCGGCGAGGAACCGGGGCTCGGCCGGGTCGGAGATCCACGCCTTCGTCCGGTCGCGGAACAGGACGTTGGGCGTCGAGCCGTCGACGGGGACGTTGAGCAGGTCGAGCCAGGTCTGCGCGCGGTCCTGGACGCAGGCGAGCACGGCGGCGGAATCGGGACGCCAGTAGACGCCGCTGATGAGCGAGGCGTCGGCCGAGTATCCCGACAGGTCGGCCCAATGCGCGGGCCCCCCCTCGGCGGCGACGATCCCCAGCCGGACCTTCGGGTTGGGGTCGCCGGCGCGCGGGTAGCGGTTGACCTCGACCCGCCGCGGCGACTCCTGGTCGTGCAGCATGGTGAGCGTGGGGACGTGGGCGTCGTCGAACTCCATGAAGGCGATCCGGCGCGAGTCTGGGCTCCACCAGTAGGCCGACCACGATCGGCCGAAGATCTCCTCGAAGTAGACCCAGTCGGCCCGGCCGCGGCGGAGGTCGGTCGAGCCGCCGGTCGTCAGCGCGCGGGCCGGTCCCCCTTCCAGGTCGACGACGTGCAGGTCGTAGTCGCGCACGAAGGCCACGCGCTTGCCGTCGGGGCTGAACCTGGGGTCGGTCTCCTCGGCGGGATCGTTGGTCAGGCGGACCCCGCGGGAGCCGTCCAGAGCGATGTAGTACAGGTCGTTCTCATGGCTGAACAGCAGGCCGTCGCGACCGGGGGCCGGCGTGCCGCCGCGGACGAGCCGCCGCGACAGCTCCGCCGCGGTCTTCTCATCGATCGACGGGATACGCTTCAGGGATTCCAGCAGCGTCTCCGGCTTCGGGCCGAACGGCTCGGAGCGGCCGGTGCGGGCCTCGACCTTGATGGCTCCGTCCTCGGTCTGACGGACCCAGTGGTCGGGGTCGATCCATTCCACGGAGACGGGCGAGCCCGAGAAGTTCAGGCCGCGCGTGCTCCCGGCGGCGTCGAAGGCGATCGGCTTCGGGGCCGCGGGGGCGTCGGCGATCGCCTCGGCGTCGGCGGTGAGGAGCGCCGTCGGCTTCGGCAGGCGGACGACGGGGGAGTCGGCGCCGCCCGCGGTCGCGATGATCCGCCATGTCGCCAGGCCGTCTTCCGAGCGAGGCTCCAGCAGGTAGGCGGCCAGCGCGCCCAGCGGCTGCGCGTCCATGACGACCAGCGACCCCGCCGGCACGCGCCGGGTTTCCCCACGACGGGTCGTCTTCAGCTCGACGACGTCCTGATGGTCCCAGCCGCCGGGGGACTGGGGCGAGACCTCGTCCACCCGATCGACCTCCAGGTCGAGGTCGATATCCTCGCGCAGCTCCCGCGCGGCGATCCCGTGGCGTTGGAGCAGGGCGAGGGCGTCGCGGGCGTCGGGCGGGAGGATGTACGCGAACGGGCGGTCGACGGTCTCGACGGCCTCGAAGTCGACGAGGACCCGCGCGGGGTACTCCTTCGGCTCGTCGGTGGCGACGCGGCGGCCGTCGGCCTCCCGTTCGACGAACCCCAGGATGGGTTCGGCGTCGGCGAGCGGCCGGGCCTCGTTGCGGAGGGCGACGCGGCGGGGCTCGACCGGGCGCTTCGCCGTGGCGGCGTCGCGGGCGTCCGTCAGGAGCTTGCGGATCTCGTCCTTGCGCGCGGCGGACTGCTTGAGGCATTCGCGGACGAAGTCGCGGGTGGCCTCGACGCGGGCCTTGAACGGGTCATAGGCGTAGGCCTCCGCCAGGATGCCGATCCGGTTCCGCAGGCCGACGTAGTTGGCGCCGAACCGCCCCAGCGCGGGGAAGCTTTCCCATCGCTCGAAATCGCCGCCGAACGAGCCGTAGTAATAGGCTTCCAGGCCGGTGGTCTGCTTGAAGCCCGATTTCACGGCCGGGAGCAGCGTCTCGCGGGCGTAACGGATGACGTTCGGGTCGCCGGCCGGGTTGCGGGGGCCGTCGTAGGTGACGGCGTAGCGGTGGTGGGAGCCGTTGGTCGCGTGCGTGTCGATGAAGACGTGCGGATCCCACTCGTTGAGGGCCTTCACCAGGGCGCGGGTCTCGGGGGCCTCGAGCTTGATGAAGTCGCGGTTGAGGTCCAGGCCGCGGGCGTTGCCGCGCGTCCCGACGCCCTCCTCGGGGCCGACCTGGCCGGGGCGGTTGTCCCTGGCGATCCGCTCGTTGCCGTCGGCGTTGAGGATCGGGGCGATGACGAGGACGACGTCCTTGAGGATGGCGGGATGGGGGTCCTCGGCCAGCTCGCGGGCGAGCATCAGGAGGGCTTCCTTGCCGCAGACCTCGCCGCCGTGGATGTTGCCGATCGCCATGACGACGAGCTTGCCGGAGCGCGCGGCCTCGGCCGCGGTCTTCACGGGCGGGTCGGCGATGATCAGGAGCGGGATCTCCCGGCCCTCGGTCGTCTCGCCGAGCCTCGCGCGGACGACGTTCGGCGACGTCTCGGCGAGCCGGTCGCACAGGGCGACGACGTCCTCGTGCCGCGCCGTGGCCTTGAAGTCGGACCGCTCGGCGACCGTCGCGAGGTCGGCCGTCGGGGAGGGGGCCTGTGTCAGCAGCGCGAGCAGCAGGATCGACGAGAGTGCCATCGTCGCGGATTCCTCGGTGTCTCTTCAAAGCCCTCGCGCGGCCGGCGGGGCGGAATGGGCCGGTTGGAGAGGTAGTCCAGCCTATCCAGCCGAGGGGGGAGACGCGAGGGGGCGACGGGCGGAAAGGCGACGCCCCCGCCGCCGGCGGGGCGGGGGGGGCGTCGAGGTCGGCGTGCCGGTGGGCTCACGCCCCGATCTTGACCTCGCTCCTGCTTCCCTCGGAGGGCTGCTGGAACGAGAAGCCGAACCGCAGGCCGGCGATGAAGACCACGAAGCCCACGGCTCCGGCGAAGAAGATGGTGTCGCCGATGACGCGGAGCCAGCGCAGGGTCTGCATGAGGTCGGTCTGCATGAACTCGCTGCTGCGGGCGTACCAGTAGCCGTGCTCGACCGACGCCCACGTCTGGAGCAGGCCGACGGGCAGCAGGCTCAGGACGCACATGGCGAACAGGCCGATGTTCAGCGACCAGAACGAGAAGCTGAGCAGGCCCTCCCTCCAGGGGATCGAGGGGCGCAGCACGCGCAGGCACATCAGCATCAGCCCCATGCCGAGCATGCCGTAGACGCCGAAGAGCGCCGCGTGGCCGTGCAGGGGCGTCGTGTTCAGGCCCTGCATGTAATACAGCGCGATCGGCGGGTTGATCATGAAGCCGAACAGCCCCGCGCCGACCATGTTCCAGAAGGCCACCGAGACGAAGAAGTAGACCGGCCAGCGATACCGCCGCACCCACTCCGTCTGGCGCGAGCGCCGCAGGTCCTCGGTCGCGTCGAAGGCGATCAGGGTCAGCGGGACGACCTCCAGGGCGCTGAAGACCGAGCCCCAGGCCAGGGCGACCGTCGGCGTGCCGGAGAAGTACAGGTGGTGCAGCGTCCCGATGATGCCGCCGGAGAGGAAGATCGTCGCCGACAGCAGCGCCGCGCCCGCCGCGACGCCCGGGCGGATCAGGCGCAGCCGCATGAAGACGAAGGCGATGACGGTGGTGGCGAAGACCTCGAAGAAGCCCTCGACCCACAGGTGGACGACCCACCAGCGCCAGTATTCGACCATCGACAGGTGGGTGTGCCGGCCCCACGTCAGCCCGGCGCCGTAGAACAGCGCGATGGCGCCGGTCGCCACGGCGAGCAGCCAGACCAGCGACCTGGCCTCGTTCGGCGTCCGGAGCGCCGGCCAGAGCGACCGCAGCATGAGGAACAGCCAGAGCGCCAGCCCGACCATCAGGCCGATCTGCCAGACGCGGCCCAGCTCCACGTACTCATACCCCTGGTGCCCCAGGTAGAACGAGACCTCGTCGGACAGGTGGTTCTGCACGCTGAGCCACTCGCCCGCGAGCGAGCCGACGACCACGACCAGCAGCGCCCCGAACAGGACGTTGACGCCCAGCCGCTGGCCCTTCGGCTCGCGGTCGCTGACCATCGGGCCGATGAACAGCCCCGCCCCCAGCCAGGCGGTCGCGATCCAGAACAGGCCCATCTGGACGTGCCAGGTCCGCGAGACGCTGTACGGCAGGTACTTCGAGAGCGGGAATCCGTAGAAGGCGTCGCCTTCCACGCCGTAGTGGGCCGTCACCACGCCCAGGGCCATCTGGACCAGGATGAGCGCGGCGACCACCCAGAAATACTTGATCGTCGCGCGCTGCGAGGGGGTCGCGTCCCAGGCGCCGAGGGGGTCGTCCTCGGGCGCGGGCATCGGCTCCCCCTCCTTGCGGGTGGCCAGCCACCAGGCCATCGCGGAGATGCCGGCCAGCAGCATGATGATGCTGACGCCCGTCCAGACGACGTTGTCGCCGGTGGGGCGGTTGCCGACGAGCGGCTCGTGCGGCCAGTTGTTCGTGTAGGAGACGTAGTCGCCCGGCCGGTTCGCCGCCGCCGACCACGCCGTCCACCAGAAGAAGGCCGACATCTTGCGCAGCCGATCGGGGTCGCTGACCGCGCCGGCGGGGATCGCGTAGGGGGCGTGGCCCTCGGAGAAGATCTCGGAGTAATGCGCCAGGTTGGCGTCGAACGCCTCCGCCCGCGCCGGGTCGATCGTGATCGCGCCGGTCGCCGGGTCGTGGGTGTTCGCGCGCATCGCCGTCGTCAGCCGGGCCTCCAGGCGCGCCTTGTCCTCGGGCCCCAGCTCGTCGTGCGGCTTGCCGAACTCGGCGGCGGCCCACTTGTCGAGCATGAAGACCGCCTCGCGATGCAGCCAGTCGGCGGTCCAGTCGGGGGCGACGTAGCTGCCGTGGCCCCAGACCGAGCCGACCTGCATCCCCCCCATCGTCTGCCACACGTTCTGCCCCGCCGCGATCTCGCCGGGGCCGATCAGCTCGCGGCCGTCGGTCGTCACCACCCGGTCGGGGATCGGCGGCATCTCCTGGTAGATCCGCGTCCCTATCCATCCCAGCACCAGGAACGAGCCCACCACCACGGCGGCGAACGCCCACCACAATCGACGCATGGCTACCCCTCTCAAGTTCCCGCCCGAGGGTCGTCCGCGGGCGTCGCATGCCCGACAATCTAAGGGACCGAATTGTTGACGTCAAGGTGCGCGATTGGCCGCGAGGAAGAACGGCCCGGCGAGTCGCGGGGGCGATGCGCGACTCGCGTCGGGCCTCGCCATCGCTTCTTTCGCAACAATCTCCGTGCCAACGGGTCGCGAAGTTAGGCGACCGCGCCCGCGTCCGGGGAGCCCATGAACCCGCGGCGCGTCGGGGGTGTCATTGACGGATTCTCATAATGACCGGAAGCGGGGCGTGGACGGGCCGCGTCGCGATGACGAGTTCCAGGACGGGGGAAGAGGGCCGTGAGCGCGAGCGAAGGGGTGTTGGAGGGGTCGGGGACGTCGGTATCTTCGGAGGGGGTCGCGCTTACGGTGCTGGCGGCCCTCAGCGTCTCGCACCTGCTCAACGACGCGATGCAGTCGCTCATCACGGCGGTCTACCCGGTGCTGAAGGTGAAGTACGCGCTGGACTTCACGCAGATCGGGCTCATCACCTTCACCTTCCAGGCGACCGCGTCGCTGTTGCAGCCGGTGGTGGGCCTGGCCACCGATCGACGCCCGAGGCCCTTCTCGCTGGCCTGGGGGATGGTCTTCACGCTGGTGGGGCTGCTCGCTCTGGCGGCGGCCGACGGCTTCCCGGCGATCCTCGCGTCGGCGGCCCTGGTGGGGATGGGCTCGTCGATCTTCCACCCCGAGGCGTCGCGGGTGGCCCGGCTGGCCTCGGGGGGGCGGCACGGATTCGCGCAGTCGTTGTTCCAGGTCGGCGGCAACGCGGGCTCGGCGTTGGGGCCGCTGCTGGCGGCGTTCGTGGTGGTGCGCTGGGGCCAGGCGAGCATCGCGTGGTGTTCGATCGCCGCGCTGGCCGCGATGGTCCTCCTGATCGCCGTCGGCCGATGGTACGCCGGCCGCCTGTCGACGGCGGGGGCGGGGGCGCGGCCCGCGAGCCGCGCGCGCCGGGCGGACGTCTCGCGGGCCCGGGTGGCGGCCTCGATCGGCATCCTGCTGGTGCTGGTCTTCTCGAAGTATTTCTACCTCGCGAGCCTGAGCAGCTATTACACCTTCTACCTGATCGAGCACTTCGGGACGTCGATCGGGGCGGCCCAGCTTTATCTGTTCGTCTTCCTGGGGGCGGTGGCGGCCGGGACGTTAGCCGGCGGGCCGATCGGCGACAGGATCGGGTTCAAGGCGGTGATCTGGGCGTCGATCCTCGGCGTCCTGCCGTTCACGCTGGCCCTGCCGTACGCGAACCTGTTCTGGACGGTCGTCCTGACGGTGCCGATCGGGGTCGTCCTGGCGTCGGCCTTCTCGGCGATCATCGTCTACGCGCAGGAGCTGCTGCCGAGCCGCGTGGGGACGGTCGCCGGGCTGTTCTTCGGCTTCGCGTTCGGCATGGGGGGCCTGGGCGCGGCGGTCCTGGGCGTGCTGGCCGACCGCACGAGCATCGAGTTCGTCTACCAGGTCTGTTCGTTCCTCCCCCTCGCCGGCCTGCTCACCGGCTTCCTGCCGAGCCTGGACCGGCGGGGCGTGCCCCCGACGGGCCCGACCGCCGCGGCCCGGGCCTCGTGAGGCGAGGGGGATCAAGCCGTCCCCCCTCCCGGCGGGAGGTGGGACGCGGGTGGGCCGGGGCGTCGGCCGCGCTCAGGGCTTCTCGCCCGCCTCGGCCTCGGCCTCGGCCGGCTTCGGCTCGTCGATCGGGTCGGGCGGGGGCTCGGGCTTGTAGGCGCGGGCCGGGGCGGCCTCGGCGGGCCTCTCGGGGGGGACGGGCCGGCCGAGCTTTTCCAGGTAATAGGCGATCAGCGGCCGCATCGCCAGGTCGGGCACCAGCTCCAGCGACGTGGTGAAGGACTCGGCCGCACCCTCGGGATCGCCCGATTCGAGCAGGCACTGGGCCAGGTCGAAGCTCCAGCTCGCCTGACGCTGGAGCATGCCGGGGACGCCCTGCGCGGCGTTGACCGCCCCGATCACGGAGCCCTGCCTCAGGCTGCCGATCACCTCCAGGGCGCTCGACGTGCGGTCGTAGGCCAGGCGGGGGAGCGCCTGATTGCGCCAGAGGACCACGGCGTAGGAGTAATTGCCCATCAGCTTGTAGACCAGCCCCTGGCGGAACGCGGCGGTCGCCGGGTCCCCGAGGCTGGGGTCGGT
The DNA here is from genome assembly GCF_037189885.1 of Paludisphaera sp. Taxonomy (NCBI): domain Bacteria; kingdom Pseudomonadati; phylum Planctomycetota; class Planctomycetia; order Isosphaerales; family Isosphaeraceae; genus Paludisphaera; species Paludisphaera sp. The sequence goes on along the minus strand of NZ_JBBCIR010000064.1, from coordinate 50,539 downwards.
CGCGCCGGTGGGGGCGATGACCTCCAGCGCCCGCTCGGGCTGGCCGGTGGCGCAATACAGGTCCAGCAACTGGGGCTTCACCAGCGTCGGGCTGAGGTTGCTGCGGTGGGCGTCCTCGAACTCCGCGATCGCCAGCCCGGCCGCGCCCTGGGAGAGCGCGAACTGGCCTAGCTCGACCGGCCCGGCCTGGCGCTCGATGCGCAGCTCGCTCGCCGCCTGCTCGACCTGGCTCACCTGCTGGTCGAGCTGCTGGAGTTGCGACTGGTACTGGAGGCGGGCCTCCGGGGCCAGTTCGCCCCGCCTCGTCAGGTCGAGCGCGGCGCGGAGCTGGTCGCGGGCCAGGTCGACGAACCCGAGCTGGCCGTACAGCTCGAACAGCTCGAGCCGCAGCCCCATCAGCTCGCCGCGCTGGTCGGCGGTCCGCGGGGAGGGCGTGGTCTGGATCGCGTAGTTGACCGCCGTGATGATCTGCTTCACGCGCTCGGCCATCAGGGGCCCGCCGGGGCGGATGGCGGCGACGCGCTGGCGGTTCTCGGCCGTCGGCTCGATGCCCGAGAGGATCGCGGCCTCCAACTGGGCGAGCGAGCGGTAGGCCAGCGCCAGGATGCGGTAGGCGTCCGTGTCGTCCGGGTTCTCGGCCAGGGCGACGCGGGCCTCCCGGATCGCCAGCAGGCAGCGCGCCGGGTCGGGGGGGGCGGGCGTCCCGTCCGGGTCGGTCCCGCCGGCCAGCCATCGCCGGGCGGCGTCGACGGCCGCGCGAGCCGGGGTCAGGGCGCGGGCCTGGGAGAAATCGTCCAGCATGCCGACGGGGGTGGGGGGGCGGTCGGCCGCGGGGAGCGTGACCGAGACCTTGTACGCGCGCAGGTCGGGGTCCAGCCGGTTCGCCCGGAACATCGCCAGGTCGGGCTCGGGGGCGTCGGCGCGGCCGAACATGACGACCTTGCCGTCGTCGTGGAACGGGATCCAGTTGGGGCTCTGGGACAGCCGGCGGTAGGTGTTGCGGGCCGCCTGCGCGTCGACCATGACCGCGGTGATCCCGTGCTCGTCGAGCGCGGGCCGCCAGGCCGACGGGTCGTCGTCGCGGAGGGCGTTCTGGATCTCGCGATGCTGGGCGAGCAGGGCGTCGGGGAACAGGTGGGAGCGGGAGTCCGTGTAGGTCTTGCGCCCCGGCCCGGCGCGCCAGATGATGGCGTCGCCCTGGAAGGCGTTCCAGTTGAAGACGTTCCCCTTCAGGTCGTCGCGGGAGGCGAGATAGTCGGCCGCCTTGAAGGCGAAGTCGTCGCGGTCGAAGCCGAAGCCGAAGCGGGCCTCGCCCGGCTCCTTGAGGTAGCCGGTGATCGCCAGGGCCGCGCACGCGAAGGCGGCGGCGAGCGTCGCCAGCCGGCCGCCGGTCGAGAAGACGGTCCAGCCCGTCTCCGTCCGGCCCTCCGTCCCGAACCTTCGCCGATACCACTCCTGGCCGTTCAGCGTCGCCACCGCCGCCAGCACCGTGGCGAATTCGGCGCTGTGGCGCATGTAGACGCCCCAGGCGACCGCCGCGAACGCGAACGGCAGGAACCGCGACCAGCGGAACCCGGCCGCGTTCACCGCGAACGTCGCCGCGCCGAGCGCGACCGTCGCGAGATAATAGAGCATCAGCCGGTTGGCGAAGTCGCCGTAGACGTCGCGGGTCATCTTGCCGAAGTACGAGAGCTGGCTCGTCGTGGCCGGCGCCTCGCGGCCGACGAACAGCGAGGTGACGGGCTCCAGGGCGGCCGGGTAGATCTTCACGTGCGACGGGTTCGCCAGCACGACCAGGGCGCAGGCCAGGAGCACGCCCGCCGCCAGCCCGGCCGAGACCGGCGGCCGCGCGCCCTCGCCGGCGGCCGGGGCGACGGCCTTGCGGCCGTCCAGCAGCTTGCCGGCCGTCGCGCAGGCCAGGACGATCAGGCCGAACAGGAACGATTCGTCGACGTTCGCCCACAGCAAGAACAGCGGGACCAGCCCGTACAGCGCGCCGCGGCGATCCTGGCCGAGGCCCCGGAACAGGAGCAGCATCTCGATCGCCAGGAACAGGATGCCCCAGGTGGCGGGGTCGACGATGGCCGGCTGCGCGATGCCCCCTAGCATCAGCCCCTTGGGGCCGACCGCCGCGCCGAAGGCCAGGCCCGTGCAGAGGGCCGCCCACCAGAGCCCCGGGCCTCGGTGGCGGATCTTGATGAGCACGAAGGCCGTCGCCAGGCGGAGCAGGGCGGTCAGCGCCACCAGCGCCCCGGCCGCCACCTGCTCGGCGGAGGCCCGGTTGGCCGTCGGGTCGTCCGGGGCGACGGGGACCAGCCCGTAGGCCGCGTCGTGCAGCCCGGCGGAGGCCGCCTGGAACAGCCACGGCACGTTCACCCAGGTCTTCCCCCCCTCGGTATAGGAGAAGGGGTCGGCCAGCAGCGGCGACTTCTGGGCGATGATCTGCCGCCCCATCCCCAGGTGCGACCACAGCGGCGCGTGGGAGGTGCGGATCGCCGACGCCATGAACACCAGCAGCAGCGCCGCGCCCAGCACGTACATGTCGTAGTAGGCGTTCCAGACCGTGACGCGCTCGGGGGTCCAGGGCTCGGGCTGGGGCTCCGGCTCGGGCGCCTCGACGGCGGCGAGGGCCTCGTCCCGGGGCGTGTCGGGGGCGGGGGTGGACGGGTCGGGTCGTGTCATGAGACTTAGCTGCAAAGGGATCCGTATGATGGCGAACTCGGCCCGGGCGCGGGACCGCGGCGCGCGCCCGGGTCGACGAGGGGCGGCTTCATGCTAGGAGTTGCGGCGGAGGGCGGTCAAGGGGGCTGGCCGGCCGGGTCGTTGACTTCGATTCGGCCGGATCTAGAATGCGAGGGTTCGCAACCGTGACCGGCCGGGATCCCCCGCTCGAAGGCACCTCGCGCCCGTTACCTCGTCCACGCCGGGAAACCTCGTCGATGAAGCTCCTCACCGCGATCCCCGTCCATAACGAGGAGAAGTACCTGGAGGACGTCCTGCGGGAGGTCCTCCAGCACGCCGACGAGGTCCTGGTGGTCGACGACGGCTCCACCGACCGCACCCCGGAGCTGCTCAAGGACTTCCCCGCCGCTCGCGTCATCCGCCACGAGACGAACCTCGGCTACGGCGCGGGGCTCCGCACCGCCTTCGACGCCGCGCTGCGGGGGGGATACGACGGCCTGGTCACGCTGGACTGCGACGGCCAGCACGAGCCCGCCCTGATCCCCCAGATCGCCGGGGGCCTGTCCCACGCCGACATCGTCTCGGGCAGCCGCTACCTGGAAGTCTTCGACCCGACCCAGAAGCCTCCGGAAGAGCGGCGCAAGATCAACGTCGAGGTGACGCGCTGGCTCAACGAGGGGCTGGGCCTGGACCTGACCGACGCCTTCTGCGGCTTCAAGGCGTACAATCGCCGGGCGCTGGAGTGCTTCGACATCACCGAGCTGGGCTACGCGATGCCGCTGCAGGTGTGGGTGCAGGCCGTCCAGCACGGGCTGACGATCGTCGAGGCGCCGGTGCCGCTGATCTACCTGGACGAGTCGCGGGCGTTCGGCGGCTCGCTGGACGACTCGACGTATCGACTGAACCATTACCGCGAGGTCTTCGCCGCCGCCATGAAGCGGGCGGGGCTGGAACCGGCCGGAGAACGTCGCGGATGAAGTCGACCCGCCTGCGGGCTCCCTCGAACGACGGCGGCCTGCTGGCGTCGCCCCCCCTCGACGACGCGGGTTCGCTCATCGCGGCCAACGTCGGGCGAGCCGCGGCCTGGGAGCACGACTTCCAGGGCCGGCCCGCCTCGTGGCTCCGGGCCGAGGCGCGGCGGCAGGCCGTGGCCGAGGCGGTCGCGTACCTGCGCGAGATCGGCGTCGAGCCGCCCTCCGTCGACGCGGGGGCGGCCGGCCCGCTTGTCGTCACCGGCCATCAGCCGGAGATGTTCCATCCCGGCGTCTGGGTCAAGAACTTCGCCGCCGCCGGGATCGCCGGCCGGAGCGGCGGGCTGGCGCTCAACCTCGTCATCGACGACGACATCCCCAAGTCGGCCTCGATCCGCGTGCCGACGGTAGACGGGGGCCGGCTCGTCGTCCGCCGCGTCGAGTTCGACCGCTGGAGCGGCGAGGCACCCTACGAGGATCTCCCCGTCCGCGACGAGGACTACTTCGCCGCCTTCGACGACCGCGCGCGCCGGACGCTCGGCGACCTGGTGGCCGACCCGATCATCGACGCCTACTGGCCGGAAGTCGCCCGGTTCCGCGAGGGCGGCCACGCGCTGGGGTATCGGCTGGCGGCGGCCCGCCGCCGCCTGGAAGGGGCGTGGGGCGTCGCCAACCTGGAGGTCCCCTTCAGCCGCCTCTGCCAGACCGAGGCCTTCGCCTGGTTCGCCTGCCACTTGCTGGCGCACCTGGGGAGGTTCCAGGACGTCTACAACCGGGCGCTCGGCGAGTATCGCGCGATCCACGGCATCCGGAGCAAGAACCACCCGGTCTCGGCGCTGAAGGCGGACGGGGAATGGCGGGAGGCGCCGTTCTGGGTCTGGCGGGCGTCCTCGCCGCGACGCCGGCCGCTGATGGTCCGGCAGGACGCCAGGACGATGCTCCTGCGGATCGACGGCGAGCCCGACGCGCTGCTCGAACTGCCGCTCGCGCCGGATCGCGAGGCGTGTTGCGCCGTCGAGCGGCTTCTGGGGCTGCCGGCGATGGGGGTCCGGCTGCGGACTCGGGCGCTGACGACCACGATGTTCGGCCGGTATCTCCTGGGCGACCTGTTCATCCACGGCATCGGCGGGGCCAAGTACGACGAGCTGGGCGACGCGATCGCCGGGCGATTCTTCCGAGCCGAGCCCCCCGACTTCCTCACCCTCTCGCTGACCGCGTGGCTGGGGCTGCCGGAGGCCTCGGCCTCGCCCGAGGCGCTGGCCGGGATCGATCGCCGGATCCGCGACCTGGAGTTCAACCCCGACCGCTCCCTGAACGGCCAGGCCCCGCCGGACGCGGCGCGGCTGATCGCCGAGAAGCGGGCGCTGGCCGCCGACGACCCGGACGACCCCGCGAGGCGTCGCGAGCGGTTCCGCCGCTTTCGCGCCATCAATGACTCGTTGCGGCCCCTCGTGGCGACTCGCCTGGAGGAATTGCGCGAGGAGAGGGCGCGGACGGCCGCGGCGCTGGACGTCGACCGGCTGGCGCGCAACCGGGAATACTCCATGGTCTTGTATTCGCAAGCGAGGCTCCGGCGGACGCTCCTGCCCTACGCCGGGGGGGTGGCGGGGGGGACGATCGGCCGTTGAGCCGTCCTATCCCGGAGACGCGGCCCGAAAAAGCGCCGGCGAGGGGGGTTTTTCGGGCCGACCCCTCCCCGACGCCGTACAATGGAACGACCGGGTCGTCCGGTCTCGCGTGCGACGTCGCGCCCGCCGTCGCTTGTCCCGACACCTCCAACCATTCGGCTCGTCCGGAAAGATGGTCGACCCGATGAAAGCCTCCACCCAGGAGACGCGGCTCCCGTTTCGTCGCGGATCGGTCGAGTACAGCCTGGGGACCGAAGCGGACCACGAGGCCGTCTACCAGACGCTCCTGCACGTCTTCCACGGCCCCGACCGCGAGACGTTCCTGGGGGGCCTGGCCGACCCCGCGTACCGCCCCGACCAGCGCCTGCTGGTGAAGGTCGACGGCCGGGTCGCCAGCCACATCCACCTCACGGAGCGCGAGATCCGCTTCGGATCGGTCGCCATCCCGATGAACGGCGTGGTCTGGACCGGCACGCTGCCGGAATATCGCGGCCTGGGGTTCGCCCAGAACCTGATGCGCCTCGCCGACGAGCGCTCGCGCGCGACCGGGGCCGCGATCCAGGCGCTGACGACCCGGATGCCGCGATTCTACTTCCCCCTGGGGTGGGGCCTCTGCGGCCGGCAGACGTTCGCCCAGATCCTCAGCCGCAACCTCCCCCAGGCGGCCGACGGCCTGGTCGAGGCCAAGGGGCCGGCCTGGCACGTCCGGCCCTGGCGCCAGGTGGAGCTGGGCGACCTGATGGCCCTCTACGAGGCCCAGTTCCGCGACGTCACCGGGGCCGTGGTCCGCTCCGAGGACTACTGGCGCTGGCTGATCGGGCGTCGCTACGCCCACGTCGTCTGGGTCGCCTGCCAGGGGGAGGCGGTCCGGGGCTATGCGTTCGTCAAGGACCATCGCGTCCTGGAGATCGCCGCCGACCCGGCCCATCCCCAGGCGCTTCGCGCCCTGCTCGGCCGGGTCCGCGCCGAGGCCCTGGAGCGCGCCTATCCCGAGGTCATCGTCAGCGCGCCGATGGGCCACCCGGCCCTCGACGCCTGCCGCGCCGGCGGGGGGCGGATCTTCGACCACGAGGCGGCCGACGGCTCGGTCTCGATGTACCACGTCCCGGACGTCGGCCGGTTCCTCCGGGCGATCCTGCCGGAGCTGGGCCGTCGGGCGCGCGAGGCGGGGGGGAACGGGCCGCTGGAGCTGGGGCTGACCGTCGGCGACCACCGCTGGCTGATCCACGCGGACGGCAACGACTCCCGCATCGAGCCCGACAAGCTCAGCCGTCGCCACCTGACCCTCACGAGCGCCGCCTTCGTCCGGCTCGCGATGGGCCACGTCGACGTCGACGAGGCGGCCGAGCAGGACGGCTTCAGCGCCTCCACCGCCACCGCCCTCGACGCCGCCCGCGTCCTATTCCCCGTCCAGCCCGTCTGGCGCAGCCCCCTCGACTCCGCCACGGCGTGAAGCCGTCAGGCGTATCGGCGGGGCGAACCCATCAGATCCAGCGCCTGGGCGGAGGGATACGGCGGGACGGCGACGAGCCGGCATCGGACGCCCTCCACCCCGGCCGCGGCCATGGCCGAGGCCATCTCGCGCAGGGCCCCGGCCAGCTCGGCGTCGGGATCCATCTCGAAGGAATCGGCCAGCGCCGAGAGCCGCCCGTGCGTCCCGGCCGCCTCGTCGGGGCCGTCGAAGGCCGCCTCGAATGGAGGGGCACCCTCGATCGCGGCTCCGATGATCGGCCCGCCGAAGAGGGCGATCGCCCTGCGGTCGACATCCTCGGCCCTGCTCATCAGCAGGAGGGTCGTCTTGTGAGAGATGCCGCCGGCGATCCGACGCTCTAGCAGGAGTTCGACGCGGTGCTCGAACGCGACGTCCTGGGGGACGCCCAGTGCGTAGGCAATCGAGAAGAAGAGGACGACCCCCAGGGCCACGGCCGCGGTCGCCGCGCCGGCGGAGGTCGGGGCGGCCCGGTGCGCCGCGGTCGCCAGGGCCGCGAGCACGCCCGCGACCAGCGGCGGTCGGCTCGCGTGCCGGAACGCCTCGCCCACGAGGCGCCAGTGATACGCCCCATGGGCCAGCGGGCGCGCCACGCGGCGGCGAGTCTGAATCTCAACAAAGGCGGCCAGGGCGAGGAGGGGGACCCCTACGATCGGCCCCAGCGCGACGAGCGGGAAGGTCGAGGCGGTGACGACCCCGCCCCAGGTCCCGCAGGCGCGGATGGCGCGGCGATGCTCGGCGCGGATGCTCTCCTCGCGGGGGGCCCCCATGGCCGGCCTCAGAATGGCGGCAGCGAGCGCCGGATGAAGAACCTCTTCACCGGCGGCGAGTTGAGGTACGCGGCGAACAGGGCGTAGCCGACGAGCAGCGCCACGCCGAGCTTGATGCGCTGCTGGTCCAGGCGGTCGACGAGCGGTCGGTATTCGTAGTCCGCCAGCTCGGCGGCGTCCGGGTCGTCGGCCGGGACGGTCGTGCGGACGACGACGTCGGCCGTGTCGGCGAAGTTGGCCTCGAAGATCGGCAGGCCGATCAGGGCGATGACGTCGACGATCGCCCCCAGGGTCAGGGCCAGGATCAGCACCTTGACCGACTTCCCGCGGAGGAACTGGACGGCCCCGTACACGCCGTAGCCGGCGACCACCGCCAGCATCAGCCAGCCGTAGCGGTGGACGCCCTCCTCGGTCCGGGCCGACTGCACCAGGGCCAGGATCGCCATGATGCCGCCGGCCAGTCCACAGAGCATGCCCGGGATGGTGATGTACAGCGGGGCGCCGGTCGGCCGCGGGGGGGGCGGCGGGGTCAGGTCGTCGTCCAGCCCGACCATCATGCCCGTGTCCTGGTCGGTCCCGCAGGACTGGCAGATGGACATTCCCTGGGGGACGAAGCCGCCGCATCGCGAGCACCGGCGGGCGCTCATGCGGGCCTCGGCCCCGGTCCGCTTCCGCGCGCGGCGGGGCTCGTCCTGGAACAGGGCGGCGGCGTCGCCCTCCGGGCGCGCGGCGGGCCGCGAGCCGCCGCCGACGCTCTTCTCCGCGTCCGATGCCAGGAGGGGCAGGTCCAGCGCCTCGCGCAGGTCCCCCTCGGCGCGGGGGATGGGGAGGTCGTCCGGGTCCGGGAGCCGCGCCTTCGGGATCTCGTAGGTGGAGGCGGTGTCGGCGTCCAGCTCGCCGGGGCGGGTGGAGGCCGAGTTCGCGTCCTTCTCCGTCACGGTGAAGCGATGGGCGCACTTGGGGCACTTCAACCGCTTCCCCGGGGGGACCTGGTCCGGGAGGTTGAGCGTGGCCTGGCACTGTTCGCAACGGATGGTGCGCGGCATGTTCCCGTCGCCTGTCCCTGGTTCGTCCCGACCCAGGCCCTCGCCACGGTGCGGGCGCGCGGGAGCCTCCGATTGTTCGACCGACATTCTCATTCTACCCTACGACCGTCGGGGAGCGAACATCGACGGGATCGCGCGATGAAACGATTTGGAAGATTCGCGAAGTCGACGCGTCGCGACCCCGGATATCATCGGGGTCGGGCGCGATCAGGCGTCGAGCCTTTCCGGGTCGAACTCGCGACGCAGGACCTCGTGCCGATGGTCGAAGGCCCGCGCGATCCTGGCCTCCAGCATGGGGCCGCCGAGGAGGGTGCCGATCATGCCCAGCGGCGGGGCGTAGTCGACGACGTCGCGGAGGATCGTGCCGCCCTGGCCGTCGTCCTCGAACTCGTGGCGATGGGTCCAGGCGGCGAACGGCCCCCGGACCTGGCGGTCGACGAACAGGCGGCCGGGGACGTACTCGACGTGCTCGACCTCCCATTCCACGTTGAAGGGGCCGACGCGCGCCCGGAGCACGACCCGCTCGCCGACCTTCAGCGAGCTCGGGGCCCGCGCGACGCGGACCCGCTCGCCGGGGGGCAGCAGCCGTTCGAAGGCGCCGGGCCGTTCGAAGAAGCCGAAGACCTCGGCCGGCGGCGCCGGGATCCGGGATTCCTTCACGAAGCGTCGCATCAGCTCCCCCCCCCGGCCGTCCGGCCGCCCCACGTCCCTACAGGCTAGGCGATGATTGAGGATCTGTAAACATGGCGGGAGAATCCGGCGGTTGCGGGTCGCGGCGGGGATCCGGCGGGCCCCGCGGGGGCCTCCGTCGCGCCGGGGGGGGCGGGGGGTGCCATACTGGCACGGGCCTTTCGGCCCGACCCGCCCGACGGCGGAACCTTGACGGGATGCTCCGGGCAGGGGTAGCCTTGAGGTCGAACCGTCGGCCGGGGGCCTCCCAGGGCCATCCCTCGCGGGCGCTCGCCGCCCCGGGCCACCCTCCCCCCGAACGATCGAGCGGACGTCCGTCCCTCCCCTCTCCTTTCGATTTGCTCGGAGATCCCAGCATGCAGAGCAAACCCATGGTGAACCGCCGCACCTTCCTGGAGACGGCCGGAGTCGCGGCCGGAGCGGCGGCCACGGCCGGCACGTTCGCCCATCCCGCCATCGGCGCCGTCAAGGGCGCCAACGAGCGGATCAACGTCGCCATCCTCGGCCCCGGCGGCCGCGCCCAGGAGCACATCCGCATCCTCGGCCGGCTGAAGGAAGAGACCAAGCTCGTCGACATCATCGCCCTGGCCGACGTCTGGGACGGCAACGACGAGGTCAAGCGCGGGCTCTACCCCTCGGCCAAGAAGTGCGGCCTCGACCCCGAGGGGAAGGACAAGGACCGCGTCACCAAGGACTATCGCAAGGTCCTGGAGTGCAAGGACGTCGACGTCGTGCTGATCGCGACGCCCGACCACTGGCACGCCAAGATGTCCGAAGACGCCATGCTCGCCGGCAAGGACGTCTTCTGCGAGAAGCCGATGACCCACACCATCGACGAGGCCCGCAAGCTCGTCGAGACGGTCAATCGCACCAAGCAGGTCTTCACCGTCGGCGTGCAGTCGATGGCCGACCCCCGCTGGCGCGAGGCCCACGCCATGATCGCCGAGGGCAAGATCGGCAAGGTCCTCCAGGGCCAGACCTCGTACTACCGCAACAGCAGCGTCGGCCAGTGGCGGTACTACCCCCTGACCAAGGACATGAGCCCCAAGACGGTCGACTGGAAGATGTTCCTGGGGACCGAATTCGGCCTCGCCCCGGACATGCCCTTCGACCGCGCCAGGTACGCCCAGTGGCGCTGCTACTGGGAGTTCGGCGGCGGCATGTACACCGACCTGTTCGTCCACCAGACCACCCACCTGATCGAGGCGATGGGCGTCCGCCTGCCGCGCCGGGTCGTCGGCGCCGGCGGCCTCTTCTTCGAGTATGACGGCCGCGACGTGCCCGACGTCGCCACCGTGGTCGCCGACTACGACGAGGGCTGCCAGGTTCTCATCTCGGCCACGATGGGCAACGACGTGCAGCTGCCCGAGCTGATCCGCGGCCACACCGCGACGATTAACTTCGACCGCAACCCCGCCGGCGGCTACTCGGTCACCCAGCAGAAGCTGGAAGGCCGCCCGGCCCCTCCGGGAGCCAACATGGGCGAGGGGGGCGACAAGTTCACCCCCGAGCAGCCCAAGGAAGACACCCGCGCCCTGTGGGAGCACTTCCTGGAGTGCACCCGCTCCCGCAACCCGGAGACCCTCTGCCCGGTCGAGCTGGGCTACGCCGCGATCGCCACGGTCAACCTGGGCGTCCGCTCGTACCGCGAGGGCAAGGCGTTCTACCTCAACAAGGAAGACGGCTCGGTCGTCGACGCCGACTCCGCCTGGGCCGCCCGCTGGGAGGAGCGCAGCAAGCTCCGCGGCAAGCCCAACCACGTCATGGGCTGGAAGGCCGGCGACACCGGCTCGCTCCTGGAGCCCCCGGCCTACCAGAAGCTCGAAGGCGCGTGGGTCAACGGCGTCGACCCCGCCGCCGACGCCTGATCGTCGCCCCCTGACGGAATCCGCCACGACGCCCCGCGATGTTTTCGCGGGGCGTCGTCGTTTCGAAGGGGCGCGGCCGGCTCCGGCTCGGGCTCGCGGCGGCGTCCGTCATTCCCCGTCGGTGGAGTAGAACAGCAGGTTGGCGATGCGCCAGCGGCCCCGGTCGAGCATCAGGGTGAAGTGGTCGTAGCCCGTCTCGACGCGGGCGCCGGCGGTGAGCTTCCAGTAGACGACCGCGCGGGCGATGTCGCGTTCGAAGCGTAGCTCGACGGACTCCGGGACTTCCACCATGGGGTCCGGCGAGCGGCGATGGGCCTCGCGCTGGCCGGCGACGAACTTCCCTCGCGGGATCGAGACGAGCCGGCCGGCGGCGTCGACGTGCTGGATCACCGCGTCGGACATGAAGCAGTCGTCGTAGGCCTCCATGTCGCGATCCGACCAGACCTTGAAGTAGCGGTCGATGAGGGCCCTCGCCTCCTTCTCGCGCGTCGGGGCCGGTTCGCCCTGGCGGGACGCCGTCGGCTCGACCTCCAGCGTCTTGGCGGGCCCTCCCCAGGCGTCGAGCAGATCAAGGACGTATCGTTGCACGGCCTCCGCGTCGACGGGCCGGCCGCCGACCTCCGCGCCCAGGGGGGGGACGTGGCTGAAGACGACGGTCCCCCGGAGCTTGCCCGCCCCCTTCAGCGTCTCCAGGCTGTACAGCGTCTCCTCGCAGAGATAGCGGCCGGCGTCCTCCGAGCGGCGGACGACGTGGCCCTTCGCGGCCAGCTCGCCGACGAGCCGGTCGACCTCGGCCGTGGCGCGCAGCTCGTCGGGGCCGTCGGGCGTCACGGTGGGCGAATCGGGCCGACGGCCGTTGTTGTCCGGGTATGGCGCGCGACGATTCCGCGCCACCGCCTCGACGGTGTACGACCCGGGCAGCCCCTGGCCGAACGAGAAGACGGCGACCGGCTTCAGCTCTTCCGCCAGGGCCTCGAGGCGCTTCAGGGGCTCGCCCCACACGACGGGGATCCGCCGCGCGACGAGCTTGCGCCCGCGCCATTCGCGGCCGTCCAGGGCCTTGATCCCTTCCCACGACGGATTGTCCGGGCGGTCGGGGCCGAAGGGCTCGAAGCCGGTCAGCAGGATCACCGGGGGCTCCTCCGCGACGGCCGTTCGGCCGCCGGCCGCGAGGACGACGATCAGCGCGGCCGACGCCGCGCGCAGGAGGATCGAGAGGCTCAAGGTCGGGCTCCGGGGCCGGGGGTCAGGGTTGGTCGGGCTCAACGCCCATCTGGCGCAAGATCGCCGCGTACCGCTCCGCTCGCTCGCTCGCCTCGCGGGCCAGCTCCTCGGCCCGCTTGCGGCGCCGGCGTTCGAGACGGGCGAGCCGTCTCGCGGCGCGGCGGTCTTCCATAATCTCCTGGACGTGCTGGAAGGCCTCGCCGTCGGGTCGACGGAGCACCAGAGCGTTGTCGGCCGGCGGCGTCTCGAACGTCACGCCCAGCCGCGGGCTGGTCCAGCCGTCGGTGGAGGCGATCGGCTCCAGCCCGCTCGGGCCGCAGAGCCAGCCGTCGAGCCGGCCGGCGGCCTCCTCGGGGAAGTAATAGTAGTATTCCTCGACGCCGCGATCGTCGTACAGCTTGAGCTTGCGGTCCATCTCGGCCGGGGTGTTGCTCGGCGAGTGGATCTCGAAGACGACCTGAGGCGCGTGTCCCTCCAGCCATTCCTTGTAGGAATGCCTCAGCGCCCGGGGGCGGCCGAAGGCGACGAATACGTCGGGCGCGACGCATCGGCGGGGGTTGGTCGGGTCGAAATACCAGAGGAGGTCGCAGGCGACCAGGACGTCGAGCCGGTCGCGGAAGAGGTCGTCCAGCCCCTCGGCGATGGTCACCATCCACTTGTATTGCGTCTGGTTGTCGGCCATCGGCTCGCCGTCGCCGTCGGGGAATCGGGGATCGAACGGGTCCCAGTACGGGGGATCCGCGAGTTCGATCGCGCCCCGGCGCGACGGGCGTTCGGCGGTGCTCATGGCGGCCTCTCCGGCGACGCTTTCGGTGCGGGCGTTCACGTCATTCTTACCACGGCGCGAGGTTCGCGGCCAGCGCGGTCTCGCCTTGACCGGCCCGCGCGGGCTCCCATACCATCGGGGGCGCGGGGCCGTCGGTCCCGGGCCGGGGGAGATCGCCCAGGATGAGGAGTCTTGCATGTCGCTGGTCCGGTTGATTCGCAAGGCCCCGCCCCTGGCGACGGTCGCCACGGTGCTGGTGGCGGGGCTCGGCCTCGCCTGGCTCGCGCCGCCGGGGGCGGCGCGAGGCGCGCTTTCCCAGGCCCCCGGCCGACTCGAGCTCGACCAGGTGTCGAAGTTCTCCCACGTCAAGGTCACGCGCGACGGCGACGTCCGCACCCTCTGGTTCGTCCGCGACAGCGGCGAGCACGTCATCGAGAGCAAGGTGGACCTGGGCCGGCCCGACGACCTGCTCGTCGAGTACACGCGATTCATGTTCATGAGCTACGCCTTCCGGCCCGAGCCCGAGCGGGTCCTGATCGTGGGGCTGGGGGGGGGCGCGATGGTCCACTTCCTCAAGATCCACGACCCCAAGGCGAAGGTGGACGTCGTGGAGATCGACCCGCTGATCGTCAGCGTCGCCGACCGCTTCTTCGGCGTGCGGTCCGGCGGGGAGGTCTCGATCAACGTGGGGGACGGGATGGCCTTCATCCGCGACTCCGACGCCAGCTACGACGTCATCTACATGGACGCCTTCCTCCGCCCCTCCGGCGGCACCGACCACGTCGGCGTCCCGCTCCACCTGAAGACCCTGGCGTTCTACGAGCAGGTCAAGAAGCGGCTCGCGCCCGAGGGGGCGGTCGTCTTCAACCTCAACCCCCACCTCTCCGTCGGGCAGGACATCCAGACGATCCGCGAGGCGTTCCCCCACGTCTACGTCTTCCGGCTCCAGGGCTACGACGGTTACGTCGTCGTCGCCTCCACCGCCGAGAAGGCCATGACCCCCACCGAGATCAGCGCCGCGGCGACCCGCCTGGATCAGCGGTTCCGCGCCCCGTTCTCCTTCCGCAAGATGGCGGGGCGGCTGAGCCGGCGATGAGACCGTCGCGGCCATGATGTCGGCATGTGATTTGCGGTTTTGTCCTTGTTTTAGCCCGGCGTGATCCGCGGCTCGAATTTTGCTGCAATCTAAGGGCCGGGTTAGGGGTCCGCGATGTCGAGTCGGCCCTCGACCTGACGCGGCCCGGCGGCCTGAGACGACGGGAGGGGCGAAGTGGAAGAACGTCCATCGCGGGGGGCGAACCGAGGGGGGGGGCCGACCTGGGACGCCGGGATCCGCCCGGCGCGGCGAGGTTGGCATGAATCCTAGCGAACACTGGATGGGCCTGGCTCCCGGCCACGCCGGCGCCGCCAGGATTTCGCGACCGCCGCTCCTGGGCGCCGCGCTGCCGATCTACGGCGTCGCGACGGCGGCGGCGGCCTTCCTCGGGGGCCTGGGCCCGGCGGCGGCGACCTTGGGGGTGATGCTCGCGGCCTCGCCGTGGCTCCCCGCGCGGCCGGCTTCCCATGGGTCGACGGGCCGCGCGACGGCGATGGGGCAGGGGCTGCACTCGATTTCGAGGGGGGATGGAGGGGCCTCGGGCGGGCGCCGGCGATGGTCGGCGGACCGTCGCGATCAGGCGGGCCCGGCCGCGTCGGCCCCGGCCGGCGGCCCCCCCGAGCATCCGCCGGAACCGTCGGAGGGGGACGACGAGGAGAGCCGGTTCCGGCAGGTCGCCGAGGCCGTCCCCCAGATCGTCTACATCACCGCCGCGGACGACTCCCTGGAGTTCCTCAACCGACGTTGGTTCGACTACACCGGCGCGGCGCGCGACCACGCCGAGGTCAAGGACGCATGGCTGGCCGCCATCCACCCGGACGACGTCGAGCTGGTGCTCGGGGCGCGGTCGCGATCGAGGGAGCACGGCGACGGCACGGAGATCGAGTATCGCATCCGGGGCCGGGACGGCAACTACCGCTGGTTCCTGGGGAGATCGGTCTGGATCCGCGACGACGACGGCAAGCTGGTGCGCAGGATCGGCACCGCGACGGACATCGACGACCAGAAGCGGGCCGTCCGCGCCGCGCGCTTCCAGGCCGACGCCGGGGCGCGGCTGGCCGCCCTGACCGACGCCGAGACGGCCCTCCGCGAGGTCGCCCGGCTGGCCGTGCCGGCCTTCGCCGACTGGTGCGCCGCCGACATCCTGGACTCCCGGGGGGGGCTGCGGCGCGTGGCCGCGGTCCACGACGAGCGCGACCCCGATTGGGTGGTCCAGACGGTCTCGCACCGGTACCGCCTGCGCCCGGACGTGTCGGGGGGCCTCTTCGAAGTGCTCGCGAAGCGGCGGCCCTCGCTCATCGCGGACCTGACCGACGAGATCCTCCGCGCCGCGGCGCGGAACGAGGAACACTTGACGGCGCTGCGGGCGTTCGCGCCGCGGTCCTACATGTGCGTGCCGCTGGTCGGCCACGAGGGGGTGCTAGGGGCGCTGTCGTTCGTGACCTCGCGCTCGGGCCGCCGGTTCGACGACGACGACCTGGCGCTGGCGGTCGACCTCGGCGCGAGGGCCGCGGTGGCCCTGGAGAACGCCCGGCTGCTCGACCGGCTCCGCGAGGCCGACCGCCGCAAGGACGAATTCCTCGCGACGCTCGCCCACGAGTTGCGCAACCCCATGGCGCCCATCAGCAACGCCGTCTCCATCCTGCGGTTCCGCGGCGCCACCGACCCCGACTCGCGCTGGGCCCACGACGTCATCGACCGCCAGGTCACGCACCTGGCCCGCCTGGTGGACGACCTGCTGGACGTCTCGCGGATCAGCCGGGGCAAGCTGGAGCTGCGGCCCGATCGGATGGATCTGGCGGCGTCGGCCGCCGACGCCGTCGAGATCGTCCGGCCCGCGGTCGACGCCCGCCGTCAGCGCCTGCGGGTCGACCTGCCGCCGGGGCCGATCCCGATGGTCGCCGACCGCACCCGCGTGACGCAGCTGGTCGCCAACCTCCTGGACAACGCCTCCAAGTTCTCCGACCACAACGCGACGATCGACCTGCGGGTCGCCCGCGGCGACGGCAGCGTCGAGATCCGCGTGGCGGACCAGGGGGCGGGGATCCCCGCCGATCAGCTCCCCCGCGTCTTCGAGATGTTCGCCCAGTTCACCCCGATCCTGGAACGCGCCCAGGGGGGGCTGGGGATCGGCCTGGCCCTGGCGCGGGGGATCGTCCAGCTCCACGGCGGCACGATCGAGGCGCTGAGCCCCGGGCCGGGGCAGGGGAGCACGTTCATCGTCCGCCTCCCCCTGGTCCCCGCCACGTCCGAGGGGCGGCCATCGCCGCCCTCCGCGCGCCAACATGAGGAGGACCGCCGCGACCGCCGCCGGGTGCTGGTCGTCGACGACAACGAGGACATCGCCGAATCGCTGGGGCGCCTGCTGAGCCTTCACGGCTGCGAGGTGCAGCTCGCCCACGACGGCATGACGGCCTTGCGCATGGCCGGGTCGCTCCGCCCCGAGTTCGCCATCCTCGACATCGGTTTGCCGGGCATGAACGGCTACGAGGTGGCCGAGGCGATCCGCGGCGAGCCCTGGGGGCGCGACGTCGTCCTCGTCGCCGTGACCGGCTGGGGGCGGGCCAATGACCGCCGCCGATCCGCCGAGGCCGGATTCGACCATCACCTGGTCAAGCCCGTCGAGGCCGCCGCCCTCGCCCGGATCATCGCCGACTCGGGCCCCGACGGTTCCTGAGCGGCCGGCCGGCTTACCGGCCCGCCGCGTCACGCGCCGCGTCGCGTTCCCGGCGCGTCGCTTCCAGGTCGAACCGCGTCGCCGCCAGGTCCAGCCGATACCGCGCCAGGGCGTCGCGGGCGAGCGTCAGCACCCGCGAACGGTAGACGGCCTGCTCCAGCACCTCGTCCATCAGCGGCTCCACCTCCGCCCTGGCCTCGGGGGGGAGGGCCCGGATCCGGTCCCGAAGCGCGGTCAATTCCGCGGGGACGCCCGATGCCGCCTGTCCTGTCGTCGTCGTCGCGCTCATCGCTGCCGCTCCTGGTGGTGTACCGGAACTCTAACACGTCCGGCTGGGGAAAGGCGTTCGATTGCGTCGAGTTTCCGGGCTCGGGAAAGGCTGCCGGCGGCGCAATCCTCAAGGCCGGCACCCAAGGCCGATCTCGAACGACCTTCCTCCGCGCGTGGCGGCTGCGTCCGGGCTCGCGCGCCCCTATAATGAGGCCCGGAGGTCCCCGACGCATGAACAGCCGCCATCGATACGCATCGATCCGATCGGGGGGCCGGGCGCTGGAGAGGCTGGCGCCGGTGGCTCGGTTCGGCGTGGGATTCCTCGGGGTCGCGTACTTCCTCGCCCAGGCCCAGGCCCTGCTCTCCGACGCCCAGTTCACCTGGGCGGAGCGGCGGATTGCGGGGCTCATCGCGCTGGCGACCGTCGTCGGCTTCGGCCTGGCGGGCTGGATCCTGGGGACCGCCCTGAAGGTGGCGGCCGGTCTGCTCGAAGTGCTGGCCGATCAGGCCGAGGCGTCGTGGCGCGCCGTCGACCTGATGGAAATCCACGTCATACCGACCCTCGGCCGGATCGCCGCCAGGCTCGACTCTCCCCCCGCGGCGCCGGCGTCGCCCGGCGCCGCCGAGCCCCGACGCCCGGACTCAGACCGCGCGCGGGCGTTGGCCCGGGAGCTGGACGAGGCGCGGGCCGAGGAGGACGTCGACCGCGCCCTGGACCTGCGCGACGAGCTGACGCAACATCTCCGCGGCGATGACCTGCGGCGGCTCGACCGCGACCTGGCGCGTTGGGCGCGCGGGCTGATCGACGCGCGCCTGAAGGCCAGGGACGTCGACTGGGAGGTCGCCCGCTGGGCGGCCCGCGCCGTCGACAGCCTAGGGGACGAGCCCGAGGCCGCCGCCATCCGCGCCGCCCTGCCGGACATCCGAGGCCGCGCGGGGCTCTGCCGCCTCTGCGGCCGGGCCGTGGCCGGCGGTCGCGACCTCTGCGGCCGTTGCGCCCCCAGGCCCGCCGGAAAGGAGCCCCGATGAGCGTCCGCGTCCGCTGTTCCCGATGCCAGGCCGCGTTCCTCGTCCCGGACGACATGGCCGACCGCGCCGTCGCCTGTCCCAAGTGCGGCGCGAGGCAAGAGGCCTCCACGCTGTCGATGCCCTCGGAATCCCTACCCGTCGCCCGGCCGGACCCCGAGCCCGACGACCAGCCCGACGAGGCCTCGTCCGTCTTCCGCCCGTCGCCCGAGGCCCGCGAGCGAAGATCGTCGCGGCGGAAGTGGATCGCCGCCGCGCTTTTGCTCCTGATCTTCGCGGGGGTCGCGGCGTTCCTGGTCGTCTGGCCCCGATTCCGGAGGCGCCCGCTGGACGCCGCAGAGCGGGTCGCCGCGGCGTATCTCCAGGCGCTCGTCGACCGCGACGAGGAGGCCCAGGGCCGGCTCGCCGTGGTGGCGGATCCGCCGGCGATCGCCGGCTTCTCCGAGCCGGTCCGCGACAAGGCCCGGACCCGATCGACCCGCGGCTCGTTCGCCCCGATCGCCGCGCTGCATCGCAAGATCGAGGGCGAATACGCCTATGACCCCGCCATCGGCCGGTTCACGCCGAGGAACCCGCTGGGACCGGCCGCCGAGACGCTCGACGCGCTGCACGAGGCGAAAGCCGACGCCGAGACCTCCGGCCTCTACGACAAGATGAAGAGCGGCGACCCGGACGACATCTTCGACGCCGCCGAGGGGCTGGGCAAGGTCTTCGAGCAACTCGCCACGACCACCCTGGCGCCGAAGCGGATCCTGCCGACGTACAAGATGCTCGTCGACGAGGCCAAACCCCCGCTCCCCGACGAGGCCCGCGCGCTAGCCCTCGCCGTGGGCGAATCGCCGGAGACCTGGGACGCCCTGCTGAAGCGGCCGTTCTTCACGCTCAAGGCCGACGGCCCGTTCATCTACGACCGCGCCGAGGTCGTCGCGAACGTCCAGGACGCGCTCGGCTCCGCCGGCGACCCGCCGGTCCCCATGCGCCTGACCCTCGCCCGCTTCCGCCTGGAAGGGATCGACACCTCCTGGCGCGTGATCGAGGCCCGCCGCGTCCTCGCCCAGCCGGAGACGACTACCGACGACCAGGAACCCTCGCCGGGCGGCCCCGGCCGATGATCCATCCTCCCGCCACGGATGCCCGCCGCGTCGCGGGATCGGATAGACTCGGGCCGATTGGCCTCCCCCTCGTCGCCATCCATCGAGGTGACCCGTCATGACCATGAAAGCAACCGTGCTCCTCGCGGCCTCCCTCCTCGTCGCCGCGCCGGCGTCGGCGGCGGACCCGCTGCCGCGCATCCGCGTGAGCGACGACCGCTCCCACTTCGTCGAGGAGGGGACGGGAAAGCGGTTCGTGATCTGGGGCGTGAACTACGACCACGACGACGCCGAGTCCGGCCGGCTGCTTGAGGACTACTGGGACGACGAGTGGGCGACGGTCGTCGAGGACTTCCGCGAGATCAAGGCGCTGGGGGCGAACCTCGTCCGGGTCCACCTCCAGACGGGGAAGTTCCTGGAGGCCGCCGACAGGCCCAACGAGGCCGCCCTGAAGCGGCTCGGCGACCTGGTGAGGCTGGCGGAGGAGACGGGGCTCTACCTGGACGTCACCGGCCTGGGGTGCTACCACAAGCAGGACGTCCCCGACTGGTACGACGCGCTCGACGAGTCCGCCCGCTGGGACGCGCAGGCGACGTTCTGGAAGGCCGTCGCGGAGGTCTGCAAGGATAGCCCCGCCGTCTTCTGCTACGACCTGATGAACGAGCCCGTCCTCACCGGGGGCAAGAACCCCGAGAGCTGGCTGGCGGGCGATCCGCTGGGCGGCAAGTATTTCGTCCAGCGCATCACCCTGGACGCCCGCGGCCGGGACAATCGCGAGATCGCCAGGGCGTGGATCGCCCGGCTGACCTCGGCGATCCGAGAGGTCGACCAGAAGACCCTCGTCACCGTCGGCGTCATCCCGTGGGCGCAGGTATTCAAGGGGGCCAAGCCCCTGTTCCACGACCCCGAGGTCGGCGAGCCGCTCGACTTCGTCGCCGTCCACTTCTATCCCAAGGCCGGCAAGCTCGACGAGACGATGGAGGCGCTGAAGGTTTACGAGGTCGGCAAGCCGCTGGTGATCGAGGAGATCTTCCCCCTCGGCGCGAGCCTGGAGGAGACGGCCGAGTTCATCGAACGCTCCCGGCCGTTCGTCGACGGCTGGGTCAGCTTCTACTGGGGCAAGACGATCGAGGAGTGCGAGGAGGTCGGCGACATGCCCCACGCCATCACCGCCGCCTGGCTCAAGAAGTTCCGCGAGATGGCGCCCGCCGCGACGGCGGCGGCGGCGGACGCCCCGAAGCCCTGACCCGGGTCACTTCGCCGCGTCGAGTTCCCTGATGGCGATGTTCCGGAACTGCACGAGGCTCGGCGGGCCGGTCCACTCGCCCGCCGAGTTCTTGCCGCCGTGATGCTGCAAGGCCAGCCGCCCGCGCGGGGGGAGGTCGGGGATCTCGGCCCCGTCGATCACGACGACGCCGTTGAGCTTCGTCGTCACGACCTTCCCCTTCACCGTGATCTCGAACGTGTTCCACTCGCCGACGGGCCTGTCCGCCTGGTGCCTCGGCGTGACCGCGGCGCGCAGCTCGGGCGAGGTCGACGGGTCGGTGCGCAGGCCGTACATCTCCCCCGAGCCGATCGGCCAGCACCAGATGTTCGCCTGATATCGGCCGTCGCCCCGGAGGAAGATCCCGGAGTCCGAGTCGGGCAGGGCGAGCCGGAGTTCCTTCCCCGTGACGTCGCGGGCGTGGGTGCCGTCGGGGAGGATGTACGGGATCCCCTCGTTGACGAAGGGGGTCTCCTTGATGCGCCAGTCGACCTTGAGGACGAAGTCGCCGAACTCGCGCTCGGTCCAGAGGTTCTTGTCCCCGCTCGCCCGGCTCTGGGCGTCGTAGTCGATCACGCCGTCGACCACCTTCCAGTGGCCGCCGTCCCCCTCGGGGACCGTCCAGCCGGCGAAGTTCTTGCCGTTGAACAGGGGGGTGAAGCCGTCGTCGGCCTCTCCTCCGCGCGCGACGGCGGTTGACAGGACAAGCGAGGCGAGCAGGGCGGGGCGGAACCGGGACATCGCAACCTCCGGGATGGACCGCGGCGGATCAACGAAGCCTCCATCGTGCCCGCCCCGGCCGGCCGTCGCAACGACGTGCCCCGGGGACGCCGAGGGCGACGATCGCGAAAAAACCGAGATTGGTCCGACGACTCGTTGCAGTACTCTCAGTGGAAGGGGAGGGACTGCCGATGTCGCGATCGGGGCGGGGGGTGGGGCGGGAAGTCGGGCGGCTGCTGCGGGACGGGGTGGACCCGCCGGGCGGCGACGCGCGGCTGCTGCGTCGCTTCCTGGCCGATCGCGACCCGGCGGCGTTCGAGGCCATCGTGGACCGTCACGGCCCGCCGGTGATGGCGGTCTGCCGGCGCTACCTGCGCGACCCGGCCGACGCGGAGGACGCGTTCCAGGCGACGTTCCTGGTGCTCGTCCGCAAGGCGGGCGGGCTCCGCGACGCCGACGCGCTTTCAAGCTGGCTGTACGGCGTCGCCTACCGCGTGGCCGTCCGCGCCCGCTCCAACGCGCTGAAACGCCGCGCCCGCGAAGGCGAACGCGAGGGGCTGCGAGACGCCCCCGCCGAGCCGTCGCGGCCGGTCGACGACGCGCTCGAGGCGATGGACGCGGAGTTGGCCCGGCTGCCGGAGAAGTACCGCGCCCCGCTGGTGCTGTGCTACCTCCGGGGCCGGACCCACGACCAGGCGGCGGCCGAGCTCGGCTGGCCGGTGGGGACCGTCCGGAGCCGCATGGCGAAGGGACGGTCGATCCTGCGCGATCGGCTGTCGCGTCGCGGCGTCGAAGCCCCGGCGTGCCTGGCGGCGCTCCGGGCCGAGGTCGCCGCGATCCCGTCCGTCCCGTCGTCGCTCGTCGCGGCGACGGCCTCCGCCGCCGTCCGGTTCGCGGGGCTCCCCGCGGGCCTGGCCTGGCTGGGGGCCTCCCCCTCGTCGTCCACCTGGCCGGCCGCGCGGCTGGCCCTCGGAGTCTCCGCGACGATGTTCACCATGCCCTGGAAAGCCCTCGGGATCGCCCTCGCCTGCGCCGGCGTCACCGCCGCGGCGCTCGCCGCCGGATCGGTCGAGGCCCCCGGCGGCCCGCAAGATCCCCCCAAGGCCGAGCCCCCGCCCGTGGCCGAGAAGCCGGCGGCTCCCGAGGCCCCGCCCGCCGGGGACGTCGAGGGCCGGCTGTCCGAGGTCGAGCGCAAGCTGGACCGGCTGATCGGCCTGATGGAGTCGCCGCCAGCGCGGGCCTTGGCGCCCGCACCGTCCCCGAACGCGGGTGCGCCCCCCGAACTAACGCCCGCGGCGCCGCCGGCCGTCGAGGCCCGGACCCTCCGCGAGATCGAGGCCCAACTCGTCGGCCTGGAGCGGAAGTACCGGATCGTGGACCGCTACCTCGGGGATCGCAACGACCTCATCCCCCGCCTCCAGGCCGAGAACCTTCGCGAGGACGCCATCGCCCCCGCCCGCGTACTGGTGGCGCGATTGCGCGAGATGGAGGACGAGGGCCGCAGTGAGCTGGCGAAGGTTCAAGACCAATACGGGTTCCCCGCCGGCACGCTCGACGACCCCGACCGCGCCCTGGCCGCCATCAACGATCTCTTCGAGAAGGCCGAGGAGCGATTCCAGAGGGCCCGGGAAGCTCTGAAGCGGGCGGGGATCGAGGAGGTGAACGTCCCGCCGTTCGGCCCGCCGAAAGGCGTTAAGGACGAAGAGGGAATTGAAGCCATGGAGGAATATCAACAATCTTCCCTGAGATTCCAGAGCCTGGGCAGGGCCCTCGGCCGTATGGCCCAGCCCGCATGGATGACCGACCAGGAACGGGGACGGGTCCCGGACGCGCCTCCCGTCACCGACAAACTGAAGCCGACGTACAGGAAGCTCGCGGAGGTCCGCCGCCTCATCGCCTGGGCGAAGGAGCGGTTCCCGGACGTCGAGCTGACGACCGACGACGCTCCGGTCCAAGAGGGCGAGACCGCCGACTGACGGCCGTCCGATCGGCTCGTCCTGTCGATTGCCTTGACAATCATTGCCTGGGCAACATAATGGCCGGCATGAAGGACGAACGACCGAGCCGCCTGGAGGACCATCTCGGCTACTGGCTGCGGTGCCTGTCGAACCTCGTCAGCGATTCGTTCGCCGGCAGGCTGGAGGATCGCGGGGTCAGCGTGCCGCAGTGGGTGGCCCTCCGGTGCCTGTTCGATATGGAGGGGGCGCCGCTGGGCGACCTGGCCCGGGAGGTCGGCGTCGACAACGGGGCCCTCTCCCGGATGGTCGAGCGGCTGGTGCAAAAGGGGCTGGTCTCGCGCGAGGCCCACCCTTCGGACCGTCGCGCCGTCCGGCTGGGGCTGACCGACGCCGGCCGGAAGCTCGTGCCGGTCCTGGCGCGGGAGGCCGACCGGAACGACGCGGAGTTCTTCTGCGTGATCGACGCGGACGAGCGCGCCAGGCTGCTCGCGACGGTCAAGGCGTTGCTGGAGAAGAACGACTGGCGGGGCGGGGCCCTGGAGTGAGCCACATGGACGGCGCCGTGCTTCGCGATTGCCTGGCGAGGGCCTTCGAGGGCCGGACGACCTTCCCCGAGACGGTGGCGAGGATGGTCGAGGCGGGCGTGGAACGCTACGCCGCCGACCTGACGCGGCTGGAGAAGGTCCATTACGGCGTCGACGGCTCGACCCACGCGGAGCTCATCCCGCTCGCCGACCCGCCGGCGGTCCCGGACGTGTTCTCCGCCGAAGGGGTCCGGGCCGCGATTTCCGCCTCCCAGCGCGGAGAGATCGGCTATCCCGAATTCCTCCGCGAGATCATGCTCGCCGGGACGGCGTCCTACGTCGCCTATCTGGTCGGCCGCAAGGTGGTCTACGCCGGGCGTAACGGCGACTTCCACGTCGAGCCTTTCCCCGCCCCCACCGAGGACCGGGCCATGCGTGTTGGCGGCATCCTGGAGACGGCGATTTACGCGGCCGACCCGCGGCGCGCGGCGGATTTCTACCGTCGCCTGTTCCACTTCCCGACCCTCCTGGAGACGGAAAGGCTGATCGCCCTGGGCGTGGCCGGTCGGCACGTGTTGCTCCTCTTCGCGGAGGGAGGGTCGTCCGGGCTGGCCCCGGTGCCGGGCGGGAGCGGGACGATCCCGCCGCACGGCGGCCGAGCCGGGGGGGGCCACTTCGCGTTCGCGATCGCCGCGGAGGACGTCGAGGGCTGGCGCGGGCGGCTGGAATCCGAGGGGGTCGCGATCGAGGGGGAGGCGACCTGGCCCGGCGGCGCCCGGAGCCTTTATTTCCGCGACCCGGACGGCAACCTCGCCGAACTGATGACGCCGGGGTTCTGGAAGCTCGCCTGATTCCGCCCCGCCCGGGCATGTCCGCGCCTCGGTCGATTGACAGGGCCGGCGCGGCGTCGGATATTGAACCTGGACCATGTCGCGATCGAGGCGACGTCGCGTCCGAGCGGGCGTTACCCGGGCGAGCGGCGAGGGGGCGGCATTCATGCTTCTGCGACGAGGGACGGGCGGGGCCTGGCTGGCGTTCTCCATGGCGACGGCCGCGCTGATCTGGCTGGCGACCGGCGGGGCGTCGCCCCTGCCGGCCCAGGAGCCGGCCGAAGAGGCCGCGCCCGCCGCCGAGGCCCCCGCCGAGGTACCGGACGCTGGGGAACCCCAGGCCGAGGAGCCCGCCGCCGCCGGGGGAGAGGCCGCGCCCGCCGCCGAGGGGGTCGCCCCGACGGAGCCGGAGACCATGCTGTCGTGGGCCATCCGCGCGTCGGGGCCGATCGGCGTGTTCCTGGTCTTCCTGTCGGTCTACTTCACGGCGCTGGTGATCCGGCTGTTCATCGAATATCGCGTGAGCGAGGCCGTCCCCCCCCCGTTGGTGGAGAAGCTGGAGGCGGCGATCCGGGATAAGAAGTTCCAGGAAGCCTACGACCTCTGCCGCGACAACGACTCGTTCCTGGCGCGGCTGGTCCGCACCGGGATCGCCAACCTCCCCAACGGCCGCGCCGAGGCCAAGGAGGCGATGGCCGTCGCCTCCGGCGAGATCGTCACGGAGCTGGAGATGAAGATCAGCTACCTGGCGGTCATCGGCACGCTCGGCCCGATGATCGGGCTGGTCGGCACGGTCTGGGGCATGATCGAATCGTTCCGCGAGATCGCCACCGCCGCCGGCGCCCAGCCCCGGCCCGACAAGGTCGCCGGTGGCATCAGCACCGCCCTCTTCATCACGCTGGAGGGGGTGTCGCTGTCGGTCCCGGCGATCTTCTTCTTCGCGTTCTTCCGCAACAAGGTGGCCCAGATGACCATCGAGGCCAACCGCGTCGCCGACCGGACGATCAACTCGCTGGTCGCCGCCGCCAAGGCCGGCCCCAAGTCGCCGGCCGCCTGATCGAACCGACCGCCGCGTCCGTGGAGCCGTCGACATGAGCGGGGGCCTGATCTCGAAGACGAAGGCGGAGCCCAACCTCACGCCGCTGCTGGACATCGTCTTCCAGCTCATCACGTTCTTCATGCTCGTGATCAACTTCGCCGGCGATAACTACGACCAGCGCATCAACCTGCCCGACGCCGGATCGGCCCGGCCGGTCGAGGACGATTCGCGGATCGCCGAGGACCGCCTGGTCCTCAACGTGGACTCCGAGGGGCGGCTCCTCAGGAAGGATCGCGCCATGGGGATCGACGAGGCCGCCGACGAGATCCGCCACGAGGCCGCCCTGGTCAAGCTCGGCCTCCAGTCGACCGGCGTGAAGTTCGACCCGGCCTCCGACACCCTGCCGACCACCATCATCCTCCGCGCCGACAAGGAGACGAGCTTCGGCGCCGTCCTCGGCATCATCAAGGCGTGCCAGGCCCAGGGGTTCCGTAAGTTCGCGCTCAAGGCGATGATCCGGGGCTGACCCCGGGCCGGGCCGTCGCCGGGGCGGGGATCGATCGACCGATCGTTGTGGGAGGGGCGGGCGTGAGGCACAAACGCGGCGGGATCGAGATGGAAGGGCCCGACGTGCCCGTGGCGCCGATGCTGGACATGGCGTTCCAGCTCCTGACGTTCTTCGTCCTGACCTACCGCGCGGCGCCGGTGGAGGGGCAGTTCATCATGAACCTGCTCCCCCCCCAGCCGGCGACCGCCATGGCCGCCGCGGCGACCGAGCCGTCGGCGACCAACGAGCTCCCCGCCAGCCTGCGGACCCTCCCCGTCTTCCTCCGCGCCGACGACCAGGGCCGCCTGGCCCAGGTGACCATCTCCGAGTCCGACGTCACCAACGACCCCAAGGGGCTCGCCGAGGTGCTGGATTATCACCTCCAGGATCCCGACGTCCCCTTCGACCAGACGCTCATCAAGGTGGACCCGGAACTCCGCTACTCCGAGCTGATGTCGATCATCGACGGCTTCACCGACGCCTTCATCCGGGCGAAGAAGGAGCCCAAGTTGAGCTTCGACGAGCTGCGGCCCGGCGACGGAGGTTAGCCTTGGACGTCCGCCGCGAGCGTCCCTCGCTGTTCCACGGCTCGGAGCTGCCTCGGCTGATCCTGCTGGCGGCGATCGCCGTCGCCGGCTGGGTCGCCGTCTACTACGCCGCCCGTCGCCCCGTCGCGCCCGCCCCCGCGCCCCCCCCCCGGGCCGGCGCCCCGGCCCCGCCGATCGAGCCCGATCGCTCGGGAGCCTTCGAGACCGTGACCGACCGTACCCCCATGGGCTTCCGCGACAACGCCGCCTACGCCCATCTCCTGAAGAAGGCCCGCGCGAAGACCCCCGCCGAACTCGCCGCCGAGGCCCGCCGCGACGTCGCCCTGACGCACCTGTGGGAACGGCCGGAGCTATATCGCGGCGTCCCGGTCCACATCCAGGGGACCGCCCTGCGCGTCATCCGGTTCGAGTCCAAGTTGAGCGCGACGGGGTGGCTCTACGAGGCGTGGGTCACCACCCCGGACGTCCGCCGCCTCCTGTATACCTGCGTGTTCGAGGAGCCCCCGGACGGCTTCCCGATCGGGACCGACGTCCACGAGCGCGTCGCCTTCAACGGCTACTTCCTGAAGCTGATGAAGTACCAGGCCGGCGACGTCGCCCGCGCCGCGCCGGTGCTGGTGGGGAAGATCGGCTGGGATCGCGTCGCCGCCCCCACCCCCGCCGAGGAATCCAACCGCGTCCTGCGCTGGTCGCTGATCGTCCTGGCCGTGCTGTTCGTCGTCACGCTCGGCCGCTGGATCTACCGGATGATCCACTACGCCTCATACCCCCGCCGGCGATCCGTCCCCCGGCGGAGCTACTCCGACGACATCGCGCCGGAGGATTTGCGGGCCTGGGTCGAGTCTCGCGAGGAAGACGATCGGGAGTAGGCGGGTCGACGCCGATCCTCGCCCGTCACCCGCCGAGGAGGGCCCGGCGGACGGCCACGAGGGTCGGGGGGCGTCGGTAGGGGAGCCGGGCGGGCTCGTCGTCGAGGAACCAGCGCACGGTGCGGGCGATGGCCTCCTCGTAGCTCAGGGCGGGAGACCAGCCGAGCTTGCGGCGGGCCTTGTCGGTGGAGTAGCTCAGGCGGCGGCCCAGGAGCCACGCCCCGTACCTGGTGACCCGCGGCGGCTTCGGGTTGCGCAGGAGCCGCTCGCGCAGCTCCAGGGCGAAGCCGCCGTAAAAGGCATACCAGTAGGGATAGCGGAACGTCGGCCGGGGCACGCCCACGGCGTCGGCCAGCATGTCCAGGAACTGGCGCTGGGTGATGGCCGAGTGGCTGGTGACGTTGTACGCCTCGCCGCGCGAGCCCGGGTCGTCGGCCGCCAGGATCATGGCGTCGGCCACGACGCCGGCGTACACCGCGCTCAGGGGGTTGTCCCCCGGGCCGACGAGCGAGACGCGGCCCCAGCGGTATTCCCGGATCATGCGCGGGATCGTGGTGCGGTCGCGCTCGCCGAAGATCCAGCTCGGGCGGACCACCGTCAGGGGGAGGCGGCCGGCGGAGGAGAGATCCCAGAGGAGCCGCTCGCAGTCCACCTTGGCGCGGGTGTAGTAGTCCAGGGGCCAGATGTTCTCGCCCAGGGGGTGGTCCTCGGCGATCGGCTCCTCGCGGTCGCGGGGATGGCCGTAGGCGCTGGTGGAGCTGACGTGGACGAACCGGGAGACGCCCCCCCGGGCGGCGGCCTCGGCGAGCGTCCGGGTGGCGTCGATGCAGCCGACCTGGAACTCGTCCCAGCTCCCCCAGTCGCCGACCTTCGCGGCGCAGTGGTAGACGACGTCCACCCCTTCGAGCGCCCGCTCGACGGCCGGGACGTCCAGCAGGTCGCCACGCGCCGGCTCGACGCCGATCTCGTCCAGGAACGTCGTGTCGGAGGACTCACGGACCAGGGCCCGGACGCGGTCCCCCCGGCCCCGGAGGCGCTCGACGAGGTGGCTGCCCAGGAGTCCGGTCGCCCCCGTGACCAGGGCGCGCCGGGCGTTGTCTCGGCTCAATTCGTCACCCTCGCGATCGCCGCACGATCCGACGTGGCGGGGGCGCGTCGCCCCCGTCGCTGACGCTGGATTATCGGCATCCGCGAGGAAACCACAAGGGCACCGCGCCGCCCGCCCCCGGACCGGCCCGACCTGGCTCAGGTCCGCGCGGCCTGGTCGTGGATCGATTCGGCCTCTCGCGTGGAGGGGAGCCGGGCGTCGGTCAGGCCGGTGACCAGCGGCCCCTCGGCGCGGCTGGTGATGAGCCGGGCGCCGCGATCGTAGCTGAAGTAGGACCAGGCCCACTGGAACATGACCAGCATCCGGTTGCGGAAGCCGATCAGGAACAGGATGTGGACGAACAGCCACGCCAGCCAGGCGAGCACCCCGGAGAGCTTCAGCCGGCCGAGCTGCGCCACCGCCGCCCCCCGGCCGATGGCCGCCATCGAGCCCTTGTCGACGTAGCGGAACGGGAGCGGCGGCTCGCCTTCCATGGCCCGGACGATGTTCCTGGCGGCGTGCGCCCCCATCTGGGTCGCCGCCGGGGCGACGCCCGGGATCGGCGCGCCGTCCTGCTCCAGGTGGGCCAGGTCGCCGACGACGTGGATCTCGGGGTGGCCCGGGACGGTCAGGTCGGGATGGACCATGACCCGCCCGGCGCGGTCCGTCGGCGCTCCCAGGGTTCGCCCCAGGGGGGAGGCCGCCACGCCCGCCGCCCACAGGACCGTCCGCGCCGCGATCCGCTCGTCGCCGACCATGACCCCGTCGGCGTCGATCCGCGTGACCCGCTCGCCCGTCCGCACCTCCACGCCGAGCCTTTCGAGCTGCTTTCGCGCGCTCTCGGACGCCTCGGGCTCGAAGCCCCCCAGGACGCGCGGGCCCCCCTCGATCAGGACGACCCGGGCCGTGGACGGGTCGATGTGCGTGAAGTCCTTCGCCAGCGTCATCCGGGCGACGTCGCGGAGCGTCCCGGCCAGCTCCACCCCCGTCGGGCCGCCCCCCACCACCGCGAACGTCAGCCACTCTCGGCGCGTCGCCTCGTCGGTCTCGCGCTCGGCGATCTCGAACGCCAGGAGCATCCGGCGGCGGATCTCCAGCGCGTCCTCGATCGACTTCAGCCCCGGCGCGAACTCCTCCCACTCGGGGTTGCCGAAGTACGAGTGGGTCGCCCCGGCGGCCACGATCAGGTAGTCATACGGGACCTCGCCGTCGGCCAGCGTGACGACCCGGCGCTCGGTGTCGATCCCCGTGACGTCCGCCAGCAGCACCTCCGCCCACTTCCGCCCGCGCACGATCCGGCGGATCGGCCGGGCGATGTCGGAGGGGTTCAGCCCCGCGGTCGCCACCTGGTAGAGGAGCGGCTGGAACAGGTGATGGTTCTTCCGGTCGATCACGGAGATGCGCGCCGGGGCCTTCCGGAGCCCCCGGATCGCCGCCAGCCCGCCGAACCCCGCGCCGATCACCACGACCCGGACGTCGGGCTTCCTCGCCTCCAGCCGCCTCTTCCAGCCCCATCCAAACACGTTGGGCAAGCTCCCGTCACGCCGGGACGCCGCCGGCCAGGCCGGACGCCGTCGTCCTCGTCCCCGATCATCCCCGAGCCTCCATCGGCCCGCAAACCCCGGGCCGGTCGGTCAATTCATGCTGGGATCGGGGGGGACGTGCCGCGGGTGGACCAGGGACCGGAGGACCTGCGAGCGGATCCCCCGCATGGTCGCCCACCAGAGATCCTGGCCCTCGCCGGCGAAGATGAGCCGGGTGTCGGCCGGGGCGACGACCCACACGTCGTCGGCGATCTCCCGCTCCAACTGGCCGGGGGCCCAGCCGGAGAAGTTGGCGACCACTAGCGAGGGCTCGATCTCCTGAGTGATCAGGTGCTGCGACTTGGCCGCGTCGAGCGCCACGTAGAGCCCCGAGGCGATCTCCAGGTCGGCCAGCTTGGGGCGGGTGTGCAGCACCAGCAGCGGCCCGGCCACGGGCCCCCCCAGGTGCAGCGGCTTGTCCCAGGCGAAGTCCTCGTCGAACAGCTTGCCGGCGAGGTCCGTCATGGTGGCCCCGGTTGGCAGGTTCAGGATGACCCCCTTGGCCCCCTCCTCGTCGCCGTGCTCCAGCACCAGGACCACCGCCCTGGCGAACAGCGGGGCGTCGAGCTGGGGGGAGGCGATCAGCAGTCGTCCCTTCAGCGATGTCGTGTTCATGGCAAATGGCCGCCTGATCGGGCGTTTATGGTTCAATCCTCCGGTCCTACGCCCCCCCGACGGCGTTGTTCGCGTGCCCGGGAGGGCTACGCGAACATGCCCCCCTGGGGTCGGTTGGCGAGGACGAAGGTGGTGCATTTCGACAGATCCTTCAGCCGGGTCGCGCCTACGTAGGCGCAGGCGCTCCGGATCCCTCCGGACACTTCCTGCATGGTCTCCAGGACCGGGCCCTTGTACGGCACGGACACGGCGCGGCCCTCGCAGGCGCGGTAGTCGCGCCGGCCGCCGGCGTACCGGTCGAGGGCCTCGCGGCTGGACATGCCGTAGAACGTCAGGGCGACGCGGCGGCCGTCCTCCACGACCCATTCCCCCTCGCATTCGTCGTGCCCGGCGAGCATCCCGCCGAGCATCACGAAGTCGGCCCCGGCGGCGAACGCCTTGACGACGTCGCCGGGGTACCGGCAGCCGCCGTCGGCGCAGACGTGCCCGCGGAGCCCGTGGGCGGCGTCGGCGCACTCGATGATCGCCGAGAGCTGGGGGTAGCCGACGCCCGTGACGCGCCGGGTCGTGCAGACGCTCCCCGGCCCGATGCCGATCTTCACGATGTCGGCCGCCCCAGATATGAGCAACTCCTGGACCATGTCCGGCGTCGCGACGTTGCCGGCCATGATGGTCGTCCCGGGGAAGGCGTCGCGGATCCGCTTCACGCGCTCGACGAAATACTTGGTGTAGCCGTTGGCCGCGTCGACGCAGACCATCGGCACGTCGGCCCGCTTCTTCACCGCGACGAGCTTGTCGTACTCGTCGTCCCTCAGGCCGACGGTGAAGAAGGCGGAGCGGGCGCGGGCCTCGTCGCGGAAGAACTCGACGAGGGCGTCCTCGGGGTAGTACTTGTGCAGGCAGGTGAGCATCGGCGGGCCGATCGCCCGCGCCATGGCGAACGTGCCCACGGTGTCCATGTTCGCCGCGACGATCGGCACCCCCCGCCACGTCCCCTCGCCGTTGAGGAACCGATACTCGCGCTCCAGCTCCACCGAGGCTCGGCTCGGGGCCTCGGACCGCTTGGGGCGGATCAGCACGTCGTCGAAGTCCAGCTTGGGGTCGTTGTCGATCCGCATGGGGGCTCCTCTCCGGTCCCGTCTAGCGATGCCAGACGTCGAGCAACAGCAACAACGAGACCGTGCCGTCGATGATCGGCTCGTTGGTGGAGAAGTCGGCGAATTCGTCGTGGTAGACGGCGAAGTCGGACTGGAACGGGGCGAGGGGGTCGTCCTCGAACGGGGAGAATTTGAGCGAGTCGTTGATCTCCTTCGTCACCGGGCCATCGACGAGGCCGCCGACGGGGAGGCGATTGGCGAGGCGGTGGAA
This sequence comes from Paludisphaera sp., assembly GCF_037189885.1. NCBI lineage: Bacteria > Pseudomonadati > Planctomycetota > Planctomycetia > Isosphaerales > Isosphaeraceae > Paludisphaera > Paludisphaera sp. The sequence continues at coordinate 18,293 of NZ_JBBCIR010000064.1, read as the reverse complement.
CATGTGGTGCGGCCGTCTCGACGCCACGCCCCCCTCGGGGACGCCGATCACGAACGACACGCCCCAGGGGTTGCGGCCGAGGATCCAGTCGCGCGACTCGGCGGCGAGGCCGCGGAACTGGTCGTCGCCGGTCATCTTCTCGTACAGCCGAGCCTGGGTGGCGAAGGCGATGGCGTCGTTGGTCGAGCACCACACCATCGGCGTGCCGATCCGGTACGGGTTCTTCAGCGCCCGCTCGCGGATCCGCTCCAGCCCCGTCCGGTAATACCCGGCCAGCCGCGCCTGGACCTCGGGGCCGACCAGCTCGTGGAGCCGCCAGTGGGCCAGGTTGACGTAGGGGAAGAACTCGTAGTGGCCGTGGGCGTCCCGCCCCATCCAGGCGTTGTCGCCGGCGCGGTCGGCGTGGGCGACGGCGTCTTCCAGGAACTTCGGCTCCTTCGTGGCGCGGTACAGCTCCACGGCGGCCCATTCCATGTCGTCCCAATCGGTGCTCTCGCCGTAGTAGTGCGGGGCCGCGACCGGGACCGACATGGCGACGCCGGGGTTGTCCAGCCCGAGCCGGTACATCGACCGCGCCGTCTCCACGTCCCCCATCAGGGCCATGACCGCGGCGCAGCGGCCGGCGAGGCTCGCCTTGCCGGTGGAGGCGTTCTTGTACTTCGGCCCCTCGGGCTTGCCGGTCGCCGGCCACGCCGAACGCGGGCCGCCGGGGCCGTGGCCGTAGTCCGACCTGTCGTCGTGCCAGAGCGTCGCGGGGGGGCGATGGTCGCGGTCGTCGCCGATCTGGACGTAGATGACGTCGGGCCTCGGGTGCAGCTTCTTGACCAGCGCCGCGCCGTGGCGGGCCTCCGCCTGGGCGCCTTCATCGTCCACGAGCCGCAGCGCCGCGACGCAGTACGAGGTCGTGATCATGTGCTTGAGCCGGTCGGCCGCGTCGTGCCAGCCGCCGACGAGGTCGACCTTCTCGTCCGTGTAGACGTCGATGGCGTCCTGGAGGTGGCACTTCGGCTCGCCCGGCGCGGGGTTGTCGCCGCAGCGCTGGAGCCGCATGAAGCCCAGCAGGGCGTCGGGCACGCTGGCGTAGGCGTCGGCGCCGATGGCGAACTCGGGCGACTCCACCTCGCCGAACCGGACTCGGAACCGCCCCGGGCCCCGGACGGCCGAGAAGTCCAGCCGATAGTTGTGGGCGAACGGCCCCCATGCCCCCTGGTCGGGACCGATGTCGGCCTGGAAGTCGCCGACGCGGAACGTCCCGGCCAGGGGCTCCGGGCCGGACAGGACCGCGACCTTCGGGTCGTCCGGCAGGTACCCGACCTGGTTCACCCGGATCCACGGCCCGGGGCCGGGCGCGGGGGGCTCGGCGCGCGCGACGACGCAGGCGACCGACAGCAACGCGACCGCGACGACGGTTGGTCTCATGGGGGACTCCCGAATTTCACGAGGCGCCAGGGGAGCCCCGAGGATAGCACGACGCCCGCCCGCGACGAACGGCCTTGTGCCGCGCGCCTCGCGGGGGCATCATCGGGATGCGCGGCGAGCCCGCGACGAAACGAGGACCAAGACCCATGCCCGTGCTCAGGCGGATCGCCCTGCTGGGGAACCCCGCGCTCCGGACGCCGGCCCAGGCCGTGCCATTCCCGCTCCCGGACGAGGTCGGGGCGCTGATCGACGACATGATCGCCACGATGCGCGAGGCCGACGGCGTGGGGATCGCCGCGCCCCAGGTGTATCAATCGCTGGCGATCTTCGTCGTCGCCCCCCGGCCCAACCCACGCTACCCGGACGCCGTGGAGGAGCCGCCGATCGTGGCGATCAACCCGGAGATCCTGGAGCGATCGCCCGAGATGGAGATGGGTTGGGAGGGCTGCCTGAGCATCCCCGGCCTTCGCGGCGAGGTCCCCCGCCACCGCCGGATCCTCGCGCGCTATCAGGACGCCGACGGCGCGCATGTCGTCCGGGAGTTCGTCGACTTCCCCGCGCGGATCTTCCAGCACGAGGACGACCACCTCCGGGGCGTCGTCTTCCTCGACCGCATGGAAAACCTTCGCGGCCTCGCCTTCGAGGGCGAGTATGCCCGGAGGGTCGCGAACGGCTGAGCGGCCGTCAACGCTTCTCGGCCATCCTGGTGACCAGGACGATCGAGTCCTCCTCGGCCTTCAGCGCGTGGGGGACGCGGGGGGCCAGGTGGATCAGCGTCCCCGCGGCGAGGTCGTTGGGCCGGCCCTCGACCGTGAAGTTGACGCGGCCGACCAGGCACTGCACCGTGATCGGCCCGGGCGCGTGGTGCTCGGGGATCTCGCCCCCCTTCGCCAGCGAGAGCCGCTTCAGCTCGAAGGCGTCGGTCTTCAACAGCGTCTCGACGCGACGCCCCTCCTCGGGGGTGGGGATCGTCCCGGTCAGCTCGATCAGGTTCGACATGATGCTCGCTCCTCCCGTCAATCGGCCTCGGCGCTCGCGCCGGGACGATCGGGGCAAACGCCGCGCCGGGAGGCGTCGTCGACCGCCAGGAAGATCGTGTTCATACGCCGCAGGCAGCACCGGCACGAGACGCCGTCCAGGTCCACGCCGCGAAGCAGGTCGCACGCCTCCTCGCGACGCCCGGCGTGGTCCAGTAGCGCGGCCAGGGAGACCCGGTACAGGACCTCCTTCGGCTCCAGCTCGTGCGCCTTTGCGACGAACGACATCGCCGCCTCCGGGGGGTGGCCCAGCCGTCGCAGGTAGAACGCGGCCCCGAAGTGGGCCTCGGCGTTGTCCGGGCGGCGGCGGATCAGCTCCGCGCAGACGTCCAGCGCCCGGCGGTCCTCGCCGAGATACCCAAGCCCGGCCGCGATCGTCGGCATCAGCCCCAACGGGCACCGCTCGTCGGTCGCCAGGGCGTCGTAGACTTCCAGCGCGGGACCGACCCGGCCCGTCCTCGCCAGGCTCTCCGCCAGGGCGCAGCTCGCCTCCGGGTCGAACGGCACCAGCGCCTGGGCCGTCTCCAGCGCGTCGCGCGCGCCGCGGAAGTCCCCCGCCTGGTGCCGCAAGAGCCCCACGAACCGCCACAGCCCCCCGTGGTCCCCGTCCCAGCCGAGCGCCTGCTCCGCCAGGTCACCCGCCTCGTCAAGCCGACCCGACCCGGCCAGCTCGAAGCAACGGCCCAGCACATCCCCGCCCTGATCCATGGTCGTCGTCCCCCACGATGGCTCGACGCCGAAGCGATTGAGATTCAGTCTCAATTGGACTGCCCATATCATCGCTCCTCCGGGGCCTCCGTGTCAAGCCTCCGTCGCGGTCGCGGGCCCTCGCCCGAAGGGCGGAGGCGCGTCCAATAAGGCGCGAATGCAATGTCCCTTCATGCCGAGGCTGCGTGCCCGCGGGCGTTGGCTCGCGAGATTAACGAGATTCATAAGACTTGCCATGCAAAGAGATTGCGAGGAAAAAATCTGTTCACGCGAGGCGATCGAGTCCTTGCGTGCGCAATTAGGCGTGTTAATATTGGCGAGCATGCCCCGGCCGGCTGGTGCATCTTGGTCCGCGACACGCCGGCGCATTTCTCCGGGATTCTCCCGCCATTTCGGATTCGTCCCGAAGCTCCCGAGCCATCGGAGTCCACTCATGCGCGCTCGCGTTCGCGAACGATCGGGCTTCACGCTGATCGAGCTGCTGGTGGTGATCGCGATCATCGCGGTCCTGATCGCGTTGCTGCTCCCCGCCGTGCAGGCGGCGCGGGAGGCGGCGCGACGGTCCCAGTGCACCAACAATCTCAAGCAGATCGGGCTGGGCCTCGCCAATTACGAAAGCTCCTGGGGGGTGTTCCCGCCGGGCGAGGGCTACGGCGCGACCGCCGTCAACGTGGCGATGCTCCCCTACGTGGAGCAGCAGGCCCTCTATTCCTCGTGGAACACCAACATCGCCGTTGACTGGCTCTGGACCGAGGCGCACAACCTCACGGTGATCCGGTCGCGCGTGGCGGGCTACGTCTGCCCGTCGGAGCTCCACTCCAACCGATCCACCGACGGCTGGGACTCCTGGGCGGCGAACTACGCGTGGAATTCGGGCTCGTGGTGGCCGCTGAAGCAGGGCTGGGACGGCGTCTTCGGCCGGTCTCGCGACGACGGCGACCCCGCCGTCCAGCCCTTCACGCCGACCGTCGTCCGGTTCGCCTCGCTGACCGACGGCTCCAGCAACACCCTGCTGTGCGCCGAGGTCGCCAACGGCCCGCTCGTCCCGGGGGCCGCCATGACGCGGGTCTCCGACTGCTACGAATCGACGGGGATAGGCCGGACCTCCACGCTCCCGCAGGCGATCGCCGGGGCGAACGCCACGCCGCAAACCATGGCGAGCATCCCCTGGACCGGCGGCTGGCGGTACAAGGGGTATCCCTGGGTCGAGGCCAGCCACTGGCGGGGCTGGTTCAACACGATCCGGACGCCGAACCAGTCGTGCGTCTTCGCCGAGTCGTGGTGGTACCTGATGAAGCCGGCCTCGTCCTACCACTCCGGCGGCGTCAACGCCGTGCTTTGCGACGGCAGCGTCCGGTTCTTCAAGGAGTCGATCAGCCAGCCCGTCTGGATGGCCCTGAGCACCCGAGGCGGAGGCGAGGTCGTCTCGTCCGACTCGTACTGAGCGCGCCGACCCCCCGCCCGACCGGCGCGTCGGGCGGGCCCGGTCGCGTAGCGCCCCGCGCGCACATCCCCCCTCACATCCACCGGAGCTTACCGTGAAGCCCATTTTCGCGATCCCGGCGACGCTCGCGACGATCCTCGCCCTCGCCCCCGCCTTCTCCGGGTGCGGCGGGGAGGCCGTCGCCCCCCCGCCGGACGCCGGCGACATCGCCGCGCTCAAGGAGAAGCAGATGGAGATCATGCGGAAGGAGCGCGACTTCCAGCCGAGCAACAAGCGGCCCGCCCGGAACTGAGGAGCGACTCGCCCGCCCCCGACCGCGACCGCCGCGCGGGGCGTCCTCGGTATCGGCTCGTCACGGGGGGCCCGCATCCGGCATAATGGCGGGCCGGGGCGAGAGCCGTGGTTCCGACATCGAGCCGAACGAGGGGCGTGCGAAGTGCCTGCCGAGATCCTGGACGGGAAGGCCCTGGCGGAGAGGATTCGCGGAGAACTGGCCGGGGAGGTCGCCGCGTTCCGCGCGGAGACCGGCGTCACGCCGGGCCTCTCCGTGGTCCTGGTGGGCGAGGACCCGGCGAGCCGGGTCTACGTCCGCAACAAGGAGAACGCCGTCAAGGCGGCCGGCATGGACGGCACCGTCGTCCGGCTCCCGGCCGATGCCTCCCAGGAGCAAATCCTGGAGGTCGTCGACCGGCTCAACGCCGATCCCGAGGTCCACGGCATCCTGGTGCAGCTCCCCCTGCCGAAGGGGATCGACTCGGTCGCGGTCCTCGACCGGATCGACCCGCGGAAGGACGTCGACGGCTTCCACGCCGAGAACGTCGGCCTGCTGGCGCTGGGGCGGCCCCGGTTCGTCCCCTGCACGCCGCTGGGGATCGTGGAGTTGCTGAAGGAGGCCGGCGTGGAGACCCGCGGCGCGCACGTCGTGGTGCTGGGGCGGTCGCAGGTCGTGGGCAAGCCGGTCTCGCTGCTGCTGCTCCAGAAGGGCAGGGGGGCGGACGCGACCGTGACCGTCTGCCACACCGGCACGAAGGACCCCGCCCGGTTCGCCCGCGAGGCCGACGTGGTGATCGCCGCGATGGGCGTCCCCGAGGCCGTGAAGGCCGACTGGATCAAGCCGGGCGCGGTCGTGATCGACGTGGGCATCCACCGCAAGGCCGACGGCAAGCTCTGCGGCGACGTCGCCTTCGCCGAGGTCGCCCCCGTCGCCGGCCGGATCACCCCGGTCCCCGGCGGCGTCGGCCCGATGACCGTCGCCATGCTGTTGAGGAACACCCTGGCCGCCGCCAGGCTCGCCGCCGCACCCCGAGGCTGACGCCGTGATCAAGCTGGGAATCTGCAACGAGCTGTTCGAGGGCTGGGAGCTCGCCGACGTCTGCCGCGTCGTCAAGGGCCTGGGGTATGACGGCGTCGAGATCGCCCCATTCACCCTCGCCCCGCTGATCACGGACCTCTCCAAGGAGAAGCGCCGGGAGATCCGGGCCACGGTCGAGGACGCCGGCCTGGCGACCATCGGCCTGCACTGGCTGCTGGCGAAGACCGACGGCTTCTACCTGACCTCCCCCGACGCCGACGTCCGTCGCCGCACCGGCGACTACCTCGTCGCCCTGGCCGAGGCGGCGCGAGACCTCGGCGGCTCGCTCATGGTCCTGGGCTCCCCCAAGCAGCGCGACCTCCTGCCGGGGGTCTCTTATGAGCAGGCCGAGGATTACGCCGTCGAGGCCTTCCGCCGGATCATGCCCGCGATCGGCGACCACGGGGTCGACCTCTGCCTGGAGCCGCTGGCGCCGTCCGAGACAAATTTCCTCAACACCTGCGCCCAGGCCGAGGCCGTCATCGCCCGGGTCGGCCACCCCAACTTCAAGCTGCACATGGACGTGAAGGCGCAGAGTTCGGAGGCGGAATCCGTCCCCGACCTGATCCGCCGCCACGCCCGCGCCGCCGGCCACTTCCACGCCCAGGACGTGAATCTCCAAGGCCCCGGCATGGGCGACGTCGACTTCGGGCCGATCCTCAAGGCCCTGGTCGATTCCGGCTACGACCGCTGGGTCTCCGTCGAGGTCTTCGACTTCTCCCCCGGCGCCAAGGAGACCGCGCGACGTTCCATCGAATGCCTGCGCAAGCATCTGGACGCGGCGCAGGGGACCCCGTAATCCCCGAGCGGGGAAACGTGAGCCCCCTCTCCGGGAGGGATGACGACCCGACGCTTTTTCGGGGACAGATGCCGGGGGCCGTCGCAATCACCGCGGGCTCGGGACGGCGACGGTCTTCCCCCCTGGTGGGGGAAGACAGACCGCGCAGCGGTCAGATGAGGGGGAGCCCGCCCGCGGAGCCTCGCGTTTCGCGACCCCGCCCAGGCCGTCGGACCCGGAGGCCCCGCCCCGAATCCCGGAGGTCATTTCGCTGGTCCCCCCCTCATCCGGCCCCGCGGGCCACCTTCCCCCACCAGGGGGGAAGGCCGTTAGGATGGCCGCTCGGGAATCGTCGGCGAGGTCGCGAAGCCCATGCGGCCTCGCCGGATAAGCGTCGGGTCATCAACCCGGCGGGAGACGGGACGGGGTCGGGCCGCCACCCATCCTCGTGCCCGTGATCCGGCTCCGCGCCTTACTCGCCCTGGGTTTCGAGCCACTTCTCGCAGTCCATCGCGGCGGCGCAGCCGGAGCCGGCGGCGGTGATGGCCTGGCGGTAGTGAGTGTCGACGACGTCGCCGCAGGCGAAGACCCCCTCGACGCTCGTCGCGGTGCCGTAGTTCGGCAGGCTGTCGAGCATGCCGGCGGGGGCCTCCACGTCCTTCCAGGCCAGCGCCGCGCGGGTCAGGACGTAGCCCTCGGGGGTGAGGGCGAGCTGGCCCTTGAAGGCCTTCGAGTTCGGGTCGTGGCCGATGGCCAGGAACAGCCCGGCGATCGGCAGGTCGCGCGTGGATCCGTCCTTCGTCGACTTCAGGCGGACCCCCTGGAGGACGGGGAGCCGGTCGGAGTCGTCGCCGAGGATCTTCTCCACCACGGAGTCGTAGGCGTACTCGATCGTGGGGAATTTCTCGAGGCGGTCCTGCATGATCTTGGAGGCGCGCAGCTCGTCGCGGCGGTGGATCAGCGTGACCTTGGTGGCGAAGCGGGTGAGGAACGTGGCCTCCTCCACGGCCGAGTCGCCGCCGCCGACGACGGCGATCTCCTTCCCCTTGTAGAAGGCCCCGTCGCAGGTGGCGCAGGTGGTCACGCCGTTGCCGCGGTAGGGCCCCTCGATCCCCAGCCAGCGGGCGGAGGCGCCGGTGGCGATGATGAGGGAGTCGGCGGTGTACTCGCGGATCTCGCCGCTGGAGGGGTCGCCGCTGGGGTCGTCGGTGGTCTTGACGGTGAAGGGGCGCTTCGAGAGGTCGGCCTCGAAGACGGTCTCCCAGCGCGTGTCGGCGCCGAACCTCTGGGCCTGCTTGCGCATCAGGTCCATCAGCTCGGGGCCCTCGACGCCGTCGGGGAAGCCGGGGAAGTTCTCGACCGTGGTCGTCAGCGTGAGCTGGCCCCCGGGCTCCCTGCCTTCGAAGACGAGGGGGGCGAGGTTGGCTCGCGAGGCGTAGATCGCGGCGGTGAGGCCGGCGGATCCCGAACCGATGACGATCACGGACGCATGGGCGGCAGGCATCATATCCCTTTCCGATTCCGGGAGAGCGGGCGTCGGGATCGGGGTCGGCGTCGGGACGGCCGGGTCTTCGCTCCCGGAGAATTTCCGAGCAATCTCGCCGATCGATCCCAATCGTAGAGGCTCATGACCTAGATTTCCAGCAGACACCCCCGGAGAGGGGCGGGGCCGCGACGGCCGCCGCGAGGGACGACGAGCACGTCAGGGACGACCGGAGGACGCGACGCCATGCTGGTACTGACGAGAAAGCTCATGGAACGGCTCTACATCGGCGACGACGTCTGCGTGACCGTCGTCCGGCTGGAAGGGGGCCAGGTGCGTCTCGGCATCGAGGCGCCTCGCGACGTCTCGGTCGTCCGGGCCGAGCTGGTGCCGGAGCGCGAGGCCGCGGCCGGCCGCCTCCCCAGGCCCGCGCGGCATCGCGAGATGCAGCGCTGACGGCCCCCCCCCGGGGCGACGGCGCCCCCGCCGTCGCGGGGGGTTCACGGGGCGAATTCCAGGGCCATGAGGACGGCCGACCGCGCCAGGATCCTCGCCCCCAGCGCCAGCGCCCGCTCGTCGATGTCGAACGAGGGGGAATGCAGGTGGTGGGTCGGCCCGCCCCCCCCCGCCACCCCCAGCCGCAGCAGGCAGCCGGGGGCCTCCTCCAGGTACGCGGCGAAGTCCTCCCCCCCCATGCTCGGCAGGCGGATCTCGTCGAGGCCGTCGACGCCGACGACCTCGCCCGCGGCGCGGGCGCAGACGGCCGTCAACGACGGGTCGTTGAAGACGCCGTCGGTCCGGTTGCCGAGCGTCAGCTCGAAGCGGGTCTCGGTCGCCTCGCCGATCCCGCGGGCGATCTGCTGGAGCCGCTCGGCCACGCGCTGGGACGCCTGGCGCGACAGCGTCCGGATCGTGCCGCCGAGCGTCGCCTCCGTCGGGATCACGTTGCCGCCGGACCCGGCGCGGATCATCCCGAACGTCACCACGGTCGGGTCGCGCGAGTCGATCCCGCGCGGGATGAGCTGGTAGACCGACGTGATGAACTGCGCCGCGGCCTGGAGCGGATCCCGCGACAGGTGGGGGCGCGCCGCGTGGCCGCCGGAGCCCCGGACCGCGACGCCCAGATCCTGGCAGAAGGCGGTCAGCTCGCGGGCCCGCCAGCCGACCCGGCCGACGGGCCGATCCGTGTCCACGTGCAGGGCGGCGATCGCCTTGACCCCCCCCATCGCGCCGGCGGCGACCATCTCGCGCGCGCCCTCGCCCACCTCCTCGGACGGCTGGAACACGGCGCGCCAGCGGACGGGCGTCGGCAGGGCGTCGCGGGCGGCCCAGAGGGCCTCGGCGGCTCCCAGGGCCATCGCGGCGTGGGCGTCGTGGCCGCAGGCGTGCATCACGCCCTCGCGCGTCGAGCGGTACGGCGCGTCCTTGGCGTCGGCGATCGGCAGGGCGTCCATGTCGGCCCGGAACGCCACCAGCGGGCGGTCGGCGTCCAGCGCCCCGGCCAGGAGCCCGCGCCCGGAGGGGACGACGGAGCACGGCACGCCCGACTCCTCCAGCCGATCGGCGAGGAACCGGGTGGTCCGGTATTCCTCGCGGCTGGGCTCGGGGTGGGCGTGCAGGTGCCGGCGGACGTCGCGGATCCGCCCGGCGCGGGACTCGATGTGACGGTCCAGGATCAATCGCCAGTCCGACATGGCTCGCGGGGGCCTCCGGGGGGATTCGTCGATCAGCGGAGGAGCCGCTTCACCTTGCGGGCCGTCGAGGCCATCCCGGCCAGGATCGGCACCTTGTCGAACCAGTTCGTGGAGATGTCGCTGGCCGAGCTTCGCTGCCAGCCCAGGTTCGGGTCGGCGATCAGCGTCGTGGCGTCCGGGTTCCGGGAGCGGAAGAAATCCAGGGCGCCGTCCGCGAACATGGGGCCGCCGTCGGGGTGGCCGGCGGGGCGCGTGTCGACCGTCTCCATGAATTCGACCAGACGCGGGAGGATCGGCCCGTTCACGGCGTAGAAGTGGGCCAGGATGACGCGCCCGACGTGCGGCCGCAGGAGGGGCCCCTCCGGCGTCGTCGAGTCCGGGAGGTTGTGGCCGAAGTAGACGAACGACCAGTCGCGCGACCCCAGCAGCTCGACGATCTCGTCCCCCCGCGCGAGGAACTCCGGGCCGATCTCCAGGTCGTCCTCCATCACCAGGACGTTCCTCGCGCCCCGGTCCAGCGCCCGGCGGAGGACGGCCGCGTGGCTGAGCAGGCCGCCGCGCGCGCCGATCGAGGCGTAGCCGGGGGCCGACTCCGGGGCGAAGGCCGGGAAGAACTCGACGCGATCGCGCCAGCCGGGCAGGCCTCGACGGTCGAACATCGCCTCGGTCTCGGCGCGGCGGTCGCGGCGGCGCGGCAGGTTGATGACGTAGCCGCGCTCGAAATACTCCATGACTCCCATGCGACCGACGCCTCCCGTTGCCTCGCGAACGTGGATCCCCCCCGACGGACCGGCCCCCGCGCGGCGGGCGTCAGCCGACGCGGCCGGTGATGTAGGCCTCGGTGCGGGGATCCTTGGGGTTGGTGAACAGGAGGTCGGTGGGGCTGAATTCCACCAGCACGCCCGTCCGCTGGCCGCGGGCGGCGTCGACGTCGGGCATCAGGCAGGCGGTCAGGTCGCTGACGCGGCGGGCCTGCGCCATGTTGTGCGTGACGATGACGATCGTGTAGTCGTCCTTCAGGTCGTTCATCAGGTCCTCGACCCTCGCCGTCGAGATCGGGTCGAGGGCCGAGCAGGGCTCGTCCATCAGGATCACCTCGGGCTCCACGGCGAGCGTCCGGGCGATGCAGAGCCGCTGCTGCTGACCGCCGGAGAGGGCCAGCCCGGAGCGGTGGATCTTGTCCTTCACCTCGTCCCACAGGGCGGCGCGGCGGAGCGATCGCTCCACCAATTCGTCCATGTCGCCGCGGTAGCCGTTGATCCGCGCCCCCCAGGCGATGTTGTTGTAGATGCTCTTGGGGAACGGGTTCGGCTTCTGGAAGACCATGCCGATCCGGCGCCGCAGCGTCACCGGGTCGACCCTCGGCCCGATGATGGACTCGCCGTCGAACCGGAGATCGCCCTCGACGCGCGCGTCGGGGATCAGGTCGTTCATCCGGTTGAAGCAGCGCAGGAGCGTGCTCTTGCCGCAGCCGGACGGCCCGATCAGGGCGGTGATCTTGTGGCGCGGGACGTCGAGGTCGAGGTCCCTCAGGGCGAGCGACCGGCCGTACCAGACCCGCAGGCCGCGCGCCTGCAGGGCGGGGTCGTCGGGGGCGGCGGTCGCGGGCGCGGTCGGGGGGGCGTCGAGCGTGGCCGACATCGGGCGGGGCTCCGGAGCGTTCATGGTCGGTCGGACGGTCGGTCGGCCAACCGCCGGAAGTCGAGCGGACCTCGGCCGGTCACGGGGACGGGACCTGGAGATCGCGACAGATTTTCAGCGCCAGGAAGTCGTAAATCTCGGCATGACGAGGCACGGCCGAGGTCGTGCCGTTCGCGGGGTTGAAAAAGATGCTATGCCTGCCGCCTTCGCGTAGCAGCCGGCAGCCGTGCCGTTCCAGGTGCCGGACCAGATCGCGCCGCTTCATGCGTTCGGCGCGAGCGGCTCGCGGATCACCGCATGGCCGCGGACCGCCTGCTCGGCCAGTTCGCGGTTGGCGGCGAGCACCATCGTCACGGCCTCGCGGAGATTGTCGCGGGCCTCGTCCAGCGTGGCCCCCTGGGTGTTGGCCCCGGGCAGCTCCTCGACGAAGGCGACGTAGCCCCCCTCCGGCACCCGCATGAACACCGCCGTCAATTCCATCCGCCCCTCCTCGATCCACGGGACGGCCGCCCGGCCGTGGTGCACCGACAGACATGGTCGTCGTTTCGCGGGCCCGCGCCCGGCGTGCCCGCCTCATCGGCGGCCGTACCGGTTCCGGATCACGATGGCGACCGCGTTCATGGACAGCAGCAGGGCCACCAGGATCAGGATACCGCCGGCGGTCACCGGCTGGAACGCCTGGCCGGGCTCCTTGGCGTAGTTGTAGATCTCCACCGGCATGGCGGTGTAGCGGTCGAACGGCCCGCCCGGAGCCCGCAGGAGCGAGCCGGCGGCGCCCACCATCAGGAGCGGCGCCGTCTCGCCGACCGCCCGCGACAGCCCCAGGATCATCCCGGTCAGGATGCCCGGCAGGGCCGACGGCAGGACGTGGCCGCTGACCACCTGCCACCGCGTCGCCCCCAGCGCCAGCGCCGCCTGCCGCAGCGACGGCGGCACGGTCCGCAGCGACTCCTGCGTCGTGATGACGATCGTCGGCAGGATCAGCAGCGAGAGCGTCAACGCCCCGGCCAGCAGGGTCGGCCCCAGCGCCAGCCCCGGGTAGCCGAACCCCCGCGCGAAGACCGCCAGCCCGAGGATCCCGTAGACCACCGACGGCACGCCCGCGAGGTTGGCGATGTTCGTCTGGACCAGCCGCCGGAGCCGGCCGTCGGGCATGTACTCCTCCAGGAAGACCCCCGCCCCCACGCCCAGCGGGATGCCGATCGCCGCGGTCAGCGCCAGGAGCCACAGGCTGCTGACGATCCCGACGCGGAACCCCGCCCGCGCCGGGTCGCTCGACTGCCGGTTGGAGATTAGCCGGGCCAGCAGGTCGTACAGCTCGCGGGCGGCCCCGGCGACGTCGGGCCCCCCCTCGACCCCCGAGAGCGCGGCGGCGACCACGGCCAGCACCAGCACGGCCAGCACCACCACGCCCGTCAGCGTCGCCAGCAGGCAGGCCGCGGCGAACAGGGGCCCCGCCAGCGTCCGCGACCGGCGACGCGGCCGGAACATCTCGGCCGACTTCGCGCTCATTGGTAGACCTCGCGATAGCGCCGCAGCACCAGGCTCGAAAGGACGTTGAGCCCCAGGGTGATCGCGAACAGCGTCAGCCCCACGGCGAACAGCGACAGGTACTTCGCCGTGCCGTACGACGCCTCGCCGCCGATCACCTGGATGATGTACGTCGTCATGGTCTCCACCGAGGTGAGCGGGTTGAGCGTGAACCGCGCCATCGTCCCGGCCGCCAGCACCACCGCCATCGTCTCGCCCACCGCGCGGCTGATCGCCAGGATGAACGACGCCGCCACCCCGGAGAGCCCCGCCGGCAGCACCACCCGCGTCGAGACCTCGAACTTCGTCGCCCCCAGCCCGTAGGCCGCCTCGCGCAGCCCCTGGGGCACGGCCGAGAGGACGTCCTCGCTCAAGGACGACACCAGCGGCACGATCATCACCCCGACCACGATGCACGCCGAGAGCGCGTTGAACTGGTCCACCCGCAGCCCCATCGGCTCCAGCAGGGCCTTCAGGGCCGGCGTCACCATCAGCAGCGCGAGGTAGCCGTAGACGATCGTCGGCACCCCGGCCAGCAGCTCGAGCGTCGGCTTGAGCGCCGCGCGGACGGCCCTGGGGGCGTACTCGCTCAGGTAGATCGCGCTCAGCAGGCCGATCGGAAGCGCGATGCAGGACGCCCCGAACGCGACCAGGAACGTCCCCCAGATCAGCGGCAGGATGCCGAACTTCGGCGGCGTGGCCTCGGGCTTCAGCACCGTGCCGAACAGGAACTCCCCGAGGCCGATCTCGGCCTTGAGGAAGAACTGGACCGACTGCGCCGCGAGCACCACCAGGATGCCCAGCGTGGTCAGGACCGTGACCAGCCCGCAGAGGGCCAGGATCGACGGCGCGGCGACCTCGGCGACGGCCGAGGCGCGCGACTGCCCCCGCCACGGGTCGTCGCCCGGCGGGGGTGGATTCGGGGGCTTTTGGGGCGATGACATCGCTGTCTCAGGGGGTCGCGGGCTCGCCGGCGGCGGGCGCGAGGGCCTCGGCCTTCGCCGCGGCGGTGATCCCGGCGAGCGCGGCCTGGCCGGCCTGGACGTCCTCCGGGGTCGGTGGATCGTAACCGGCCGTCGTCGCCAGCGTCGAGATCTCGTCGAGATAGAAGCCCAGGAACCGCGCCACCTCGGGCCGCCTCGCCGCCGAGTTCTTGACGAACAGGTAGAGGGGCCGCGAGAGCGGGACGTAGGTCTTGCCGCCGATCGACTCCGGCGACGGGATCACGGCGGGGGCGTCGGCCGTCGCCTTCACTCCCACGGGGCGGATCCGGTCCTTGTTGGCGTTATAGTAGGCGTATCCGAAGTAGCCGATGCCGTCCACGTCGCCGGCCACGCCGTTGATCAGGATGTTGTCGTCGGAGTTCTGCTGGACGTCGTCCCGCGGCTGCTTCCCCTTGCCCAGGATCGCCTCGACGAAGAACTCGTAGGTCCCGGAGTCGTCGTCGGGCGAGTAGATCACGATCTCGCGATCGGGCCAGGAGGGGTCCAGGTCCTTCCAGGTCTTGACGGTCGAGCCCGCCTCCCACAGCCTCTTGAGCTGCTCGACGCTCAGCTCGCGGGCGAAGTCGTTCTTCGGGTTCACCGCGACGGTGATGCCGTCGTACGCGATGAGGAGCCGGGTCCACTCCATCCCACGGGCCCAGGCCTTGGACTTCTCGTCCGGCTTGGCGTCGCGCGAGGCGTCGATGATGTCGACCTCGCCCTCCAGGTAGCGGGAGAACCCGCCGCCGGTCCCGTGGTTGTCCACGATCACCGTGACGTCGGGCTCGACGTCCGCGAACGCCTCCTGCGCCGCCTTGCTGATCCGGAAGACGGTGCTGGAGCCGTCGATGATGATCGTCGGCGCGGGCGTCAGGTCGCCCACGCCGCAGCCGACCAGCCCCAGGCAGGCCCCCAGGGCCAGGAGCCGCCGTCGATCGAGCCGAAGCCGCATGAGTCCGCCGAGCCTCTCCGGGGATGGGATCACGCGCCGGGCGCGCCAGACGCCGATTGTCCCCGTTCCGCCGCCGTTCGTCCAGCCTACTCCCCGCGCCCTTCCTCGGCCCCCGCCCCGACGCGATACTAGCTCCGTCCCCTCCCCTACGGCCGACGTCGCCCCAACCCAGGAGGCCCCCATGCCCGCCACGACCCTCCCCCCCGACGCCCACCTGCCGGAGCTTCCCCGTCGCGAGGACTGGGGGATCGGCGTCGTGGGCGCGGGGTTCATCGTCCGGGACTGCCACCTGCCGGCGTATCGCCAGGCCGGATTCCCCGCGACGGCGATCACCTCGCGCACCGAGGCGACGGCCCGCGAGGTCGCCGCGCTGCGGGGCGTGCCGAAGGTCTTCCCGACGCTGGAGGCCATGCTCGACGACCCGGCGATCGAGGTCGTCGACGTGGCCGTCCCCCCCGCCGAGCAGCCGGGGGTGATCCGACGGATCCTGGCCCGCCCGCGCAAGGTCCGCGGCATCCTCGCGCAGAAGCCGCTGGCCCTGTCGCTGGCCGAGGCCCGCGAGCTGGTCGCCGCCTGCGACGCCGCCGGCGTGGCGCTCCAGGTCAACCACAACATGCGGCTCGACCACTCGGTCCGGGCGCTCAAATGGCTGCTGGATCGCGGCGTGCTGGGAGAGCCGGTCCTGGCGACGATCGAGATGCGCGCCATCCCCCACTGGATGCCCTGGGCCCGCGACGGCCGATCGCTGTCGACGTTCATCATGAGCATCCACCACCTGGACGCCATGCGATACTGGCTGGGCGACCCGGAGCGGGTCCTCGCCAGCACCCGGCCGGATCCCCGCACGAAGTTCCCGCACGTCGACGGGATCAACCTGACGATCCTGGAGTACGCCGACGGCGCCCGCGCGTCGTGCTGGGACGACGTCTGGGCCGGCCCCGCGCGCGAGGGGGCCGCCGCCGACCTGGGCGTCCGGTGGCGGTTCGAGGGGACCGAGGGCCTGGCGAAAGGGACGATCGGCTGGCCCTCTTGGCCGCGGGTCGCCCCCAGCACGATCGACTACTCCCTCGCGTCGGACGGCGGCGCGTGGCATCGCCCGCGATGGCCCCAGGCGTGGTTCCCGGACGCCTTCGCCGGCACCATGGCCGGCCTGCTCGTCGCCCTGGAGCGCGGCGGCGAGCCCGACATCCCCGGCCGCGACAACCTGCGGACCATCGCCCTGTGCGAGGCCGTCCTCTCCGCGGCGACCCAGCACCGGGTCGTATCGTTCCGCGACGCGATCGTCTAGGATGGGGATCGTTCGGTCGTGCCGGCCCCGGGACTCCGTCGTCCTCCTCCACGGGCCTCCAGTCATGGACACCGCGCTCCCCCTGGGACAAGGCGAATCCTCCTCCCTGCTGGCGGCCCTGCCGCCGGCGGCCGAGTGGGCGCTGCTGACCGTCGCGATCGTCGCCTCCGCGGCGGCCGTCGTCGCGACCGTAGCGGCCCGCCGGGCCCGGGCCGAGACGCGCCGGATGGACGCGATCGCCGGCGGCGCGATCGACCGCGTCGCCGACGCGGAGCAGACCATCGACGAGATGGCGGCCATCTACCGCTCGCTCGTCGAGTCCCTCCCCCAATCCTTCCTCCGCAAGGACCTGGAAGGCCGCTTCACCTTCGCCAACCAGCGCTTCTGCGACGAGCTGGGCCACCCCCGCGAGGAGGTCATCGGCAAGACCGACTTCGACTTCTTCCCCCGCGGCCTGGCCGAGAAATATCGCGCCGACGACCGCGAAGTCCTCGAATCCCGCCGGATGCTGGACGTGGTGGAGCGGCACGTCACCCCTCGCGGCGAGACGCTCCACGTCCAGGTCATGAAGACCCCGCTGTACGCCGCCGACGGCTCGCTCATCGGCACCCAGGCCATCTTCTGGGACGTCACCGCCCGCGTCCGCGCCGAGGAACGGCTCCGCGAGACGAACGTCGAGCTGGAATGCCTGGCCCGGTCCGAGCACCAGGCCCACGAGGCGCTCAAGCAGGCGCAGAGCCTCCTCGTCCAGAACGAGAAGCTCGCCAGCCTCGGCCAGCTCGTCGCCGGCGTCGCCCACGAGATCAACAACCCGCTCTCCTTCGTCAGCAACAACGTGGCCGTGCTGGAGCGCGACTTCGTCGACCTGCTGCGGCTGGTCGAGCTATTCGCCGAGCCCGACGACCCCGGCCGCGCGCCCGGGCCGGCCGCCGTCGCCGAGGCCGCGGCCATCGTCGAGCGAGTCGACCTGCGCTACTGCCTGGAGAACTTCCCCCGGCTGATCGAGCGCACCCGCGAGGGCCTCCGGCGCATCGAGCGGATCGTCAAGGAGCTGCGCCTGTTCGCGCGGGTCGACGAGGGGGAGTGGAACGAGGTCGACCTCAACCCGGGCATCGAATCGTCGATCAACATGGTCAAGGGGTACGCGCGGAAGAAGGGGGTGGAGATCGCGATGGAGCTGGGCGCGCTGCCGCCGGTCCGCTGCCGCGCCGCGCGGATCCATCAGGTCGTCCTCAACCTGCTGACCAACGCGATCGACGCCTGCGGCGACGGCGGCCGGGTCGTGGTGCGCACCGGGACCGAGGCCGACGCGATGGGAGTCCGCGTCGACATCGACGACAACGGCGCCGGCATCCCGCCGGAGATCCGCGAGCGCCTCTTCGACCCCTTCTTCACCACCAAGCCGCTGGGGCAGGGGACCGGCCTGGGGCTCTCCATCAGCTACGGCATCGTCCGCGAGCACAACGGCCGGATCGAGGTCCAGTCGACCGTCGGCCGCGGCTCGTGCTTCTCGATCCACCTCCCGCTGGAGCCCTCGCGCTCCCCCTACGCCGCCCGCCCCCCCGTCGCCGCCGCCACGCCCCCGCGCCCCGTCGTGGAGGAACGCTCCCCCGACATCGTCCCGACGACTTCCCCGGAATCATGAAATCCGGCCGCCCGCCCCGCGGATGTTGTCGAGATGGAGGGGCCCGTCTCCTCCGATCCTTGACAATCCGGAAGCAGTGGCGTGGTGGGCAAGGGTCCACGCCTACCACAATGGAAGAGGGTCGCCGGCCCGATCCTGTCCCCTCTCCCGGGGGGCTGACGACCCGACACTTTTGGGACGGCGTCCGGGCCTACCGCTTGGCGTCGCCAAGCGTCCCTTCGCCCCTCGTGGGAGAAGGTGGCCGAAGGCCGGATGAGGGGGGCTCGGCCGGCCTTCGGTCGCGCGCCGCCCCCCCCAGCCGCCCCGCCGGGTCACATTCTCCCACGAGGGGAGAAGGGGA
>NZ_JBBCIR010000063.1:0-86111 GCF_037189885.1 Paludisphaera sp. | reverse complement strand
GCGGCGGACGTCCGCCGCCGGATCCTCCAGGAGGGCCGTCAGCGCGGCGAGGGTGGGCCCGACCTCGCCACCGACCGACCCCAGGGCGCGGGCCACCTCGCGGCGGAACGTCTCGTCCCCGGCCGTGGAGAGCGCGACGAGCTTCGGGGCCGTCGCCGACGCCGCGTGGCCGACGGTCCCCAGGGCCGCCACCGCCGCCATCTGGACGGCGTCCGATTCATCCCCCATCGCCGCGTCCAACGCCGCGACGATCGCGTCGATCGGCGTGCTCGC
Organism: Paludisphaera sp.; assembly: GCF_037189885.1. Classification (NCBI taxonomy): domain Bacteria; kingdom Pseudomonadati; phylum Planctomycetota; class Planctomycetia; order Isosphaerales; family Isosphaeraceae; genus Paludisphaera; species Paludisphaera sp. The sequence goes on along the minus strand of NZ_JBBCIR010000063.1, from coordinate 85,838 downwards.
CGGCGCGATGGCGCCGGGCGCCTTCCGCCGCCGGGCGAACCAGCGGTTCCGACGGCGCAACGGCGGCAGCGGCGATCGCTTGCGCGCGCTCGTCGCGGCGTGCTCGCCCAGCCGGCCCAGCGCCTCGACGACCGCCTGGCGCACCGAGTCGTCGGGGTCGTCGACGCGGGCCAGCAGTCGGCCCAGCTCCTCGATCGCGTTCAGGCGGCCCAGGACCGCGGCCGAGATCTCGCGGACGTGCGCGTGCGGGTCGGCCAGGTGCCGCCCCAGCGACGGGATGATCGCCGGCCCCATCGTCTCCATCACCAGCGGCAGCCGGTCGCGCTGCTCCCTCGTCAGCGACTCCACCGACCGCAGCGACCGCAGCAGCGGGTCGACCGCCGTCACGCCGAAGACCGGCAGCGCCCCGCGGGCCCGCTCGTGGATCGGCTCGTGCGGGCTCCAGAAGTCCGAGATCGTCTCCGCCAGAGCCTTCCCCTGCCGCAGCGACGCGAATACCTGGTGCAGCAGGACGAACGTGAAGAACAGCTTGAACCCGGCCGCCAGCGCCTTGGCGGGGGGGGCCGCCGCGACCACCGGCTGCGCCCCCAGGACGCGATGCGTCCGGGCCAGGTCCAGCACGTCCACCAGGTTCATCACCGAAGCCACGGCGAACGCCAGGAAGTCCACGTACACCGGCTCGCCGACGTCCTCGGGGACCTCGTACCAGCCCCGCCCGACCGTCTCGTACAGCCCCTCGTTCAGCATCGCGAACCCGACGATCGCCGCGAGCGACGCGCAGATCAGCAGCGGGATCCGCACCTGACGCCCGTAACGCTTCAGGTACTCCGCCGGTCGCTGCCCCTTCTGGACGTTGTGGAGCGTCTTGTAGCCGCGCTCGACCTCGCTCCGCTCCCGATCGATGAACATGTAGGCGAAGCACGCCGACGCCCCGACGACGATGAGCGAGACCCCAGAGACGAGCTGCGCCGCCGGCACCCCGCCCCCGACGACCTCCCCGCCGATCCAGATGGCGACGGCGATCGCCAGGAAGTGCTCCCAGGAGGCCCACCCGAGGATCAACTCCCACGTCAGGAACCCCAGCCGCACGACCGTCGTGACGACCAGGCCGATCGTCCGCACCAACAGGCCGATCACCCCCACCTGGAACAGGATCCCGGCGGCGATCCCGGCCGCGGCCAGGACCCCCAGCAGCAGGTAAGAGGTGCGCACGTGCTCCAGGTCCACCATCAACCGCGAGGCGTCCATCATGGTCGGCGAAGACCTCCGATCGGGGCCGGGACGGGGCCTGGGCGCGACGACGCGCCGGGGACCGCCGCTCTCGCGGCCCGCGCGGAGTTCCCATGGCAATTCCGATGCCGGACGCCCGGTCGCTCAGTAGACGCCGTGCAGCGGGCCCCCCGGCGCGGCCATCTCGTCGACCCGGCGCTCCACCTCCGGGTCGTCCTCCAGCGGCGGGGCGTGTCGCGGCTTGATCCGCGCGTCGATCACCAGCGGCCCGGAGCAGCCCCAGTGCTTCTCGTGGACGAACGAGCCGACGCCGTGGACGTCGGCCGCCGGGTTCGATCGCGTGAAGACCACCCAGAGGAAGTCGCGGAGCGATCGCGCCGCGAACTGGGCGTCGTCGACCAGCGCGATCAGCGGGAACGCCCGGATCGGGTCGTCGGGCCCGATGGACTCGGTGAACGACTCGATCCGCGTCGCGTCCGGGTCGTACTTCGGCGCGGTCACGGCCAGGACGCCGGGGAGGACGAGCCGGGCGTCGGGGAAGCCGTCGGGGAGCCGCATCCCGGCGGGGATCTCGGTCGGCAGCTCGCGGCGCCTCGGGCCGGCGGCGGCGATCACCAACTTGGAGCCCTGGTTCAGCCCGTGGCCGGTATAGTCGAGCGTGTCGATCGTGGTGCGGGTCTGGAAATGCAGGTCGTTGTTCCAGTCGACCCTCTCCAGCAGGTGCCGGAGGAAACCGGCGATGTCGTTCACGTCCAGCCCGGGGTCGTCCTCGCGGGCGACGATGAGCAGGTACTTCGCCAGCGAGAGCTGCCCCTGTCCCAGCACGGCGTTGGCGACGGTCAGGATCTCCTGCGGCCGGCGGACTTCGGCGTACGGGACGTAACGCTCGGAGGCGATCGCCAACAGCAGGGGATGCACCCCAGCGGCGTCGACGGCGTGGACGGCGTGCAGCCCGGCGATCACCGTCGGGATGATCGGCGCGGTCAGGTCGTGGATCAGCTCGCCGAAGGACGTGTCCTCCTGCGGAGGCCGGCCGACGGTCGTGAACGGCCAGATGGCGCCCTCGCGGTGGTACACGGCCTCCACCCGCATGACCGGGAAGTCGTGCGCCAGGCTGTAGTAGCCCAGGTGGTCGCCGAAGGGGCCCTCGGGCTTGCGGACGTTCGGATCGATGTATCCCGAGATGACGAAGTCGGCCTCCGCGGGCATCGCGAGCCGGCCTTCCGGCGCGACCATCGCCACCCGACGCCCCCCGAGCGCCCCGGCGAAGGCCAGCTCGGGCAGCCCCTCCGGCAGCGGCATGACGGCCGCGACGGTCAAGGCGGGCGGCCCGCCGACGACCACGTTGACCCGCAGCCGCTCGCCGCGACGGATCGCCGCCGCGTGATGGACCCCGATCCCGCGATGGATCTGGTAATGCAGCCCGACCTCGCGGTCGGTCTCGTACTCGTTCCCGGAGAGCTGCACGCGGTACATCCCCAGGTTCGACTTCGCCAGGCCGGGGCGGTCGGGGTCCTCGGTGTAGACCAGCGGCAGGGTCACGAACGGGCCGCCGTCCCTCGGCCAGGAGGTCAGCGCGGGGAGCTGGGAGATGGTGGTCCGGCCGGCCAGGATCGGCCCGCGCCGGACCTTCCTCGGCAGCAGGCGCAGCGAGGTCAGCGGCACGCCCCGATACCGCCATGGGCGCCGGAAGCCGGCCGACGGGTCGACCTTCAATTCGACGAGCCGCGCGACGGCGTCGAGCGTGTCGCGGAAGAGGTGGCGGGCCCGCTCGATCGTCCCGAACAGGTTGCCGACCATCGGGAACGGCGTCCCCTTGACCCTGGGGAAGAGCAGGGCGGGGCCGCCGGCCTGGTACACCCGGCGCTGGATCGCGCCGACCTCGAGGTAGGGGTCGACCTCGCGGTCGACGACCACGAGCTCGCCGGTCCGGCGAAGGTCCTGGACGCACTCGGCCAGCGAACGATAACCCATCCGTGCGGATCCTCGCGAAGTGGGGATGAGGCGGGAAACTCCAAGGATACGCCGACGAGCCCGCCGCGTCGACCCGTTGACCCGGCGCGGCCCGGGCGCGGACAATCGGGCGGAGCGAACGACCCGAATCCCGCCCCGGAGAGTCCCGCCGATGAGCCGCCCGCCGATCGACCTGCGATCCGACACCGCGACCAGGCCCACATCCGCCATGCGGAGGGCCATGACCGAGGCCGAGGTGGGCGACGACGTCCTCGACGAAGACCCGACCGTCCACGCGCTCGAGGCCCGCACGGCCGAGCTGCTGGGGAAGGAGGCGGCCATCTTCACGCCGTCGGGCACGATGGCGAACCAGATGGCCGTGGGCGTCCACTGCCATCCCGGCGACGAGCTGCTCTGCTCGGCGACGTCGCACCTCTACGTCTGGGAGGCCGGCGGGATCGCCCGGCTCTGGGGCGTCACCCCGCGCACGTTCGCGGGCGACGACGGCCTGCTGACGCTCGGCGAGATCGAGGACGCCGTCCGGCCCGACGACCAGCACCTGGTGCGCACCCGGCTGGTGACGCTGGAGAACACCCATAACCGAGGCGGCGGCCGGGTCCACCCGATCGAGCAAGTCCGGGCCATGTCCGAGTGGGCGCGGGGCAATGGCCTGGCGATGCACCTGGACGGCGCTCGGCTGATGAACGCCGTGGTCGCGTCGGGCGTCCCGGCCGCCGAATGGGGCCGGTCGTTCGACACGGTGGCGATCTGCTTCTCCAAGGGCCTGGGGGCCCCGATCGGCTCGGCGCTGGCCGGGCCGGCGGAGGCGATCGCCCGCGCCCGCAAGCTGCGGAAGCTGCTCGGCGGCGGGATGCGGCAGGCGGGGGTGATCGCCGCGGCGGCGCTGCACGCGCTGGAGAACCACGTCGATCGGCTCGCCGAGGACCATCGCAACGCCCGCCTGCTGGCCGAGGCGTTCACCGCCGCCCCCGGCCTCCGCCCGGAGATCTGGCCGGAGACGAACCTCGTGTGGGTGACGGTCGACCCGGAGCTGGGGACCGCGGCCGACGTCGTCGCCTGCCTGAAGTCGCGCGGGGTGCTGGCCTCGGCCCTGGGCCCCCAGACCCTCCGCGCCTGCACCCACCTGGACGTCTCCCGCGAGGACGCCGAGCGCGCCGCCGAGGTCATCCGCTCGCTCGACCCGGAAGCCGTCGCCGCGACCCCGGCGGCGTGATGACGGCGGGCGGAAGCCGCCATGGCGACGGCCTTCGCCTCCGGCGGAGAGCATCGTTTCTTCCGGTCACGCGAAAAGGCCGAGGCGTCCCGGAGGACGCCTCGGCCTTTGGCTTTCATCCGCTACGACGGCTCGGCGCGTCAGTACCCTTCGGTCACCACGGCCGCCTGGGCGGGGACGTGGACCTCGACGGGGAACGTGGCGACGGCGGCGGCCGGCTCGGCCTGCGCGACGGCCGGGACGGGCATCGGCTCGGCCGTGCGGACCAGGTTGATCCGCATCCAGCCCGAGGGGTCGACCGGCGAGATCGAGCTGATGGCCAGGCCGGGGAGCCGGACGTTGTTGATCTCGGTGTCGATCGGCTGCGACCGCAGCTTGGCGAGCACCGTGGTGATGACCAGCGCCCCGCTGAAGCGGTTCAGCGGCCGGGCCTCGGCCTCGGACTCGTTGATCGCCAGGACCTCCGCGTTGGGCGGGACGGTGATGTCCTCGACCTTCGCGTTGACGTGGTACGAGTCGGCCGCGCGGGGCGTGATGTTGTAGGAGAGGGCGATCTCCGTCCTGGGCAGACGGACGCGCAGGATCTTGGCGTTGCCGACGGCCGAGCCCCCCTGGCTGTTGGGGTCCGGCGCGGGGACGTCGATCTCCACGTCATTCACCAAAGCGACGAGGAAGCCGCGGGCGTCGGCCGCGAACTCCGGCGCCTGGGACGGCCGGCGGATCCGGATGGCCTGCACCTTCGGGTTGTTCGCCGCGCGGGCCTCGTCGACGGCCTTCATGTAGGTCGGGAAGTCGACGTTGCGGGTGATCGTCACGGCCTCGGCCGGCGGGGCGTCGGCCGGCACGTCATGGGTGACGATCATGATGTTCTCGACCTGCTGGACCTCCGGGCGGCGGAACAGGGCGTCGGCCGCGCCGGTCAGGACCGAGCCGACGTGGATGTCGGCGGTGAGCCCGGAGTCGGGGGCGGCCAGCCGAGTCGGCTGCGGCGCGTCGGCCCCGCGCTGGGCCTCGCCGTCGCGAGGCTGGAGCAGGCCGCCGACGTAGACCGCCTCGGGCCGCGACTGCATCGTCAGCCCGGAGACCAGGAAGTCCTGGATCGCCAGGATGTTGTTGCCGACGAGGAACCGCCGGATGTCGGCGTTGCGCTGCGCCAGCTCCACCGCGATCCGCTCCTCGGCCTCCTCCTGCGCCTCCCGGGGGATGCGCTGCTGGAACTCGGGCAGGGCGTTCTGGTAGACCTCGTTGTTGATCCGTTCCTGGCTGAAGCCCACCAGCCCGGCGATGGCCCGGGTCAGCCCGCCGCCCGGCTGGGGCGCGGAGCAGACCTGGACGTTGACGTTGTGCGTGGCGGCCGGCGTCAGCGACAGCCCTTGCGGGCTCAGCAGCGCGTAGATGGTCTGCTCGGCCCAGTCGAAGCTGGTCGCCGAGAACTGGTACATCCGCGCCGCGCGCTGGCCCTGCGGGTCGGAGGCCACCTGCTGCTGGAAGTCGTGGATCGGGGTCGTGCTCTGGAGGGCCTGGCTGTTGTAGAACGCGATCCCCTGGTCGCTATGCATCAGGCCGAACCCGGTCTTCGGCCCCGCCGTCACCTGCGACCAGTAGCCCTTGCGGTAGACGGGGCCGCTCGTCACCAGGTTGCTGTCCAGGAACGGCTGGACGATGGAGACGTCGGCGGTGATGTCCAGGTTGGGCTGGTTGAACAGGCCGTTGACGGCGTCCTGAAGCTCCGCCGCCGGCTGCCACGGCTGGCTGGCGTTCCGCTCGCTGAGCGAGCCCAGCGTCCGGTGGATCTCCTTCAGCGCGTCGCTCCGCTGGCCCACGGTCCCCGCCGTCTGGTATTGCTTCAGCGCGTTGCCGAGGTCCTCGGCCACGAACGACGACCACTTCGCGCGGTTCCGCTGGACGGCCGGGTCGTCGGTGGGGGGGAGGTTGGCCAGGCGTTCGTTGATGTGTCGCTCGGCCCAGGCCAGCCGGACGCGCGGCCGGAGCCACGACCGCAGCTCCTCGCGGATGGTGTGCGCGGGCTGCCAGCCGACCGACCCCAGCGCCGTCGACATCTGATAGAGCTGATTCAGCGGCGGCAGGCGGTCCTCGGGCGTCTGGGCGTCGGTGTACGCCCGGAGCTGGGTCCGGATCGCGTCGAAGAACAGGCCCCACCCCGGGGCGTTGGGATCCTTGGGCCCGTCGGGGCGCGACCAGGCGTCGGTGACGTCCTGGATCGCCCGCTCGACGTTCGCGTAGGTCGAGGGGGCCGGCGCGGCCGAGAGGCTCGCGCCCCCCAGGGTCCCCAGGACGACGGCCATCGCCCCCAGGAACGTGGTCGACACCATGCGTTGCATATAATCACTCCCTGTTTGATGGCGCGCCCCGGCGCGAGGCCCGCATGACGGTCTATCGCGTGCCCGCGGCCCCCGGTTGACCGATTCCCGGCCGCCCCGAGGCTCCGGAGGCCCGCGTTGACCGTCCCAACGGATGTGAGAATCATCCCGGGTCGCGTCGCCGCAATCTACACAAATTATACCACGCGCGTCAGGACTCCCCGCTTTCCCGCCCGCGGGGAGGCGGGGGCCTGGGATGTCTGTGAGGCGCTTCGTGGCCAACGACTAGCGAATCGCGTTCCGATCGCGAGAAATCGACGGCGACTCGACCCCCCGAGTCGGTCGCCTGCGCGATTCTTCCCGCCCCCCTCCTGGCGTGAGGGCGATGACGACCTCCGCGTCGTGGCGGCGGCGGGGGGGGGCGTGATACGATCCAGGTGCGTCGGCCCGCCGGGCGGGCGCATGCCTCGCCTAGCCATTATTCAATACGACCGGAGACGGTCGCCCGGCCCTCGACGGCCGACGGAGATGCCACGTCCATGCGATCCATGACGCGATCGGGCCCCGCGTGGGCCCTGTCCGCCGCCTGCGCGATCCTCGCCGCGGCGGGGTGCGGAGGCGGGAACGGCGGCGACGCCACGGCCGGCAAGGGCGCCGCCTCGGCGACCGCCGGCGCCAAGGCCAAGGGGAAGCCCGCGGCCGAGCCCAGGAAGAAGCCGGCGCAGGCCGTTTCCGGCATCGAGGGGGACCGGGTCACGCTCCTGTCCGACACCCCAACCCTCTCCAAACAGACCGAATCGAGCCCCTTCCGCTTCGCCGAGGTGGCCAAGGAGTGGGGCGTCGACTTCGTCCACTTCTCCGGCATGGTCGACGAGAAGCACTATCCCACCGCCAACGGCTCCGGCCTCGCGATCTTCGATTACGACGGCGACGGCCTGATGGACCTCTACTTCGCCTCCCAGACCATCCTCCCGCTGGGGACCGCCGAGAAGGGGCCGAACCGGCTGTACAGGAACCTCGGCGACGGCAAGTTCGAGGACGCCACCGAGAAGTCCGGCCTGGGCTTCCGCGGCTTCTGCCACGGGATCATCGTCGGCGACCTGGACAACGACGGCGACCAGGACGTCTTCCTCTGCAACTACGGCCCCAACGTCCTCTATCGCAACAACGGCGACGGCACCTTCCCCGACGTCTCCAAGGAGGCGGGCGTCGACAAGTTCTCGTGGTCCTCCGGCGGCGCGACCATCGACTACGACAACGACGGCGACCTGGACGTCTACGTCGCCACCTACGGCCGCTGGAACTACCCCGAGGATCACCACCGCATCGGCGACCCCGAGAAGAAGATCTGGCTTTACGCCTCGCCGCGGACCATCGTCGGCGTCCCCCACATCTTCTACCGCAACAACGGCGACGGCACCTTCACCGACGTCTACGACCAGATCATCACCACCGAGATCGAGGAGGCGTCCGGCGAGAAGAAGCGCGTCCCCCACCCGCGCTCCGACGGCCACGGCTTCGGCGTGGTCTCCGTCGACGTGAACGACGACGGGCTGATCGACCTGTTCGTCGCCAACGACATGACCCCCAACTTCCTGTTCATCAACCGCGGCGACGGCACCTTCGACGACGCCACCGAGCTATCCGGCGCGGCGTTCGATTACCACGGCTCGGCGCAGTCGGGCATGGGGGTCGACGCCGAGGACGTCGACGGCGACGGCCTGCCGGAGCTGTTCGTCACCAACTTCGCCCAGGAGTACAACACGCTCTACCAGAACCTGGGCAACCGCGGGTTCTTCGACAACACGCCGTACTTCGGCCTGGCTTCCGACTCCATGCCCTTCGTGAGCTGGGGGACCGGCCTGGTCGACTTCGACTCCGACGGCTGGCCCGACATCTTCACGACCAACGGCCACGTCGACGACAACCGCCGCCTCATCGGCCAGCCGATCGACTACGAGGAGCCGCCGCTGCTGTTCCACAACGCCAAGGGGAAGCGGTTCCGCCTCGCCACCCGCGACGCCGGCCCCTACTTCGAGGGCAAGTACGTCGGCCGGGGCGCGGCCTTCGGCGACCTGGACAACGACGGCGACGTCGACATCGTCGTCAACGACAAGGACCGCCCCGCCGCCGTCCTCCGCAACGACACCCCGACGGACAACCGCTGGATCCGCCTGGCCCTCCAGGGGACCGTCAGCAACCGCGACGCCGTCGGCGCCCTGGCGATCGTCGAGACCCCGGAGCGGACCATCTACCGCCAGCGCAAGGGGGGCGTGAGCATGGAATCGGCCAACGACCCGCGGCTCATCATCGGCGTCGGCGAAGGCCCGATCGACAAGCTCACCCTCGTCTGGCCCTCCGGCCGCGTCTCCGTCCTGGAGAAGCCCGAACTCGACAAGGAACACAAGCTCGTCGAGCCCGCCGACGCCCCCGTCGCCATGCCCTACGGCCAGCCCCGCATCAAGGGCGGCAAGGCCGACGCGAACTGAGGCGAGCGCCGTCGATTCGCCCCTCTCCTCCGGGAGAGGGGCGGATACCTTGGGACGGTGGCGCGGTCCCATCCCTTCTCCCACCGGGGAGAAGACGTCGGGATGGGGGACCTCCCCCTATTGGAGTAGCCGACGTGTAGAGCCGGATCAGGGCCGGCGTGGCCGAGTTCCATCCGTCGCGGACAGGTGACGAGCCGAGGATGATTCGTCTCGTGGCTTGACCAACGCATCGTACGACCGAGCCGAGAGGGAGTTCCCGGCCATGGCCGACTTCGTGGAATACCGCGATGACTGGATGTCGGTGGCACTCCCGGCCAATCTGGCCTACAAGGGAGGATTTTGGACGTTCAGATCGGACGCCCGTAAGTTCAAGAGAGCATGCGTCGACAGCGTGCTGGTCAACGTCCACGACGACGTCGCGGCGGACGTGTTATTGAGGGAGTTTCGGGCAGCCAAGGACCGGCAGATCAGCGTCATCATACAGCGGATCCTGCACCAGGGGCCGGTCGATCTCCTAAGCCAGAGCTTCGGCGTCCTCGTGGCAAGCTCCAGCAGTATAAGCGATGTCCTTACATACAACTATTACGTCGAACTCGTGTCGAACGATTGTTTTGTGTATGTGCACATGGCCAGGCATCACAAGAAGCCGCCTTACATAGACGTTTCGGAGTTTAAGTCGATCTGCGACCGCATCTCGGCGAGCGTGGTCGTCGTGGGCGATCCCAGGGAATCGAAGCCCCAGGGATCGGGTTGATTTCCCTCCGCCCGCGACAGGTTCCGCTCGTATCGGAGCCTGGAGATGGGAGCTGGAAACTCCACGATTCACACCCCGGAGCCAGCCGATATGATCTCCCCGACCGCGCTTCGGACGGCCTGCATGGCCGTAGCCGTGATCACATTCGTCGTCGGCGTGCTGGGGATGGCGGTGAGCTTCCTCGTGCTGCTGATCGTCGGCGGGGTGGAGATCATCGCCGGCGCGGCGGGGTTCGTGGCCGGGGCGGTCCTGGCCTCTGGTGGGCTGGTCGCCACGTCGGTCCTCGTCGTCGCGCCGGCGCGTCGCGAGGCGAAGGCCCACGAGCCCGCCGACTTCATGTGAACCCGCCTCAGGTCGTGTAGTCCGCGTTCAGGCGGACGTACTCGGCGGTGAGGTCGCAGGTCCAGAAGCGGATGGAGCCGCTACCGCGCTTGAGCTGGAGCCGCAGGTGGACGTCCCGGTGGGCGCGGAGGTCGGCCGATAGGGCGTCGGCGTCGAAGTCCGTCGGCGCGCCGGAGTCGTAGACGCGGACGCCGTTGATGCCCAGGGACAGCTCCCGCTCCTCGAACGGGATCCCCGCGTAGCCGGCCGCCGAGACGATCCGGCCCCAGTTCGGGTCGGCGCCGTGGATGGCCGTCTTCACCAGCGGGCTGTCGGCCACGGCGCGGGCGATGGCGCGGGCCTCCTCGCGGTCGGCGCAGCCTTCCACGTCGATCGTGATGAAGTGGGACGAGCCCTCGCCGTCGGCCGCCATCTCCTGGGCGAGCGTCTGGCAGGCCTCGCGGACCGCGGCGGCGAACCCGTCCAGACCCGCGCCGGTCAGCTCGGGCCCGGCCAGGCCGGAGGCCAGCAGCAGCGCGGTGTCGTTGGTGCTGGTGTGCCCTTCGACGGACACGCAGTTGAAGCTCTCCTCCACGGCCTCGGAGAGGATCGCCCGCAGCGTCGGCGGGGCGACCCGGGCGTCGGTGGTCAGGAAGGCGAGCATCGTGGCCATCCGGGGGCCGATCATCGCCGCCCCCTTGGCCATCCCCAGCAGCGTCCAGCCGTCGCGGGAGTGGCGGGCGATCTTCGTCCGGGTGTCGGTCGTCAGGATCGCCTGGGCGGCCAGGTCGAAGCTCGCCGGGTCGGCCGAGAGGGCGGGGGCCGCCGCGCGCAGGCCGGCCTCGATCTTGTCCATCGGCAGTTGATGGCCGATCACCCCGGTCGAGGCCACGAGCACCTGGCGCGCGTCGCAGCCGATCAGCGCCGCGGCGGCCTCGGCCGTGCGGCGGACGTTCGCCTCCCCCCTCTCGCCGGTCGCCGCGTTCGCGTTCCCCGCGTTGACCACGATCGCCCGCGCGGAATCGGTCGGCACGATGTCGCGGCACCACTTCACCGGCGCGGCGCAGACCCGGTTGGTGGTGAACGTCCCGGCCGCGGAGCAGGGGACGTCGGCCGCGATCAGCGCCAGGTCCAGGCTCCCCGATGGCTTCACCCCCGCCTTGACCCCGGACGCCCGGAACCCCTTCGGCACGACGATCGACGACGCTGACGCTTCGCTCATGGACCCAGGCACCTCGCTAGCGGACCTCGAACCGACGCCGCGACACCGTCGCGCGTCCCTTCAAAAATACCCCCCCGACGCCCCCCGCGACCAGGATCCGCCGGCGCTCCCCCCATCGACCCCGGCGCGTTCGGGTTGGTTCGCTCGCGGCGATTCGACGGATTTCGTGGGCCCCTCTGGTTCGAGGGTTCGCGCGGGGTCTGAGGGTGGTTGGGTTCCGTGGGTAACGGATGTATGCAACATGCGCCATGGGGGCTTCGGGGTACTGGATAATTTAGTCAAAGTCCCTGAAGCGGGCGGGCGGGGTGGGACGAACTCTAGGGATGGTTGACGACCCGTGGTCTTGAGGCGGAGTCTCGGGCGGCGGGGCGTGTGAGCGCCGAAGTTCGTCGGGAGTGTACCGTGGAGCGTCCGATGTCGAGAAAACCAACGTGGCTCGCCCTGACGGTCCTAGGATTGGGACTGGGGTTCGCCGCGCGCCCGGCCCAGGCAAGTTACGGCGGCGGCGTCTCGCTGCGTGGCTGCCCGGTCCCCCAGGAATGCGGGGGATCGCACGTCCAATATCAGTTGCAGCGTCAGACGGTCCTGCGCAACGTGCAGGAGACCGTCTATGAAACCCAGCAGGTCCCCTACACGCGCACCGTGCAGGAGACCGTGATGCAGCCGAAGACCGTCCAGACGGTCCGGAACGTCGTCGAGAATCACGTCCGGCAGGAGCAGTACACGGTCAGCAAGCCGGTGTACCGCACGGTCCAGCAGACGGTGAACTACACCGTCCAGCGGCCGGTGACGCGGACGATCTGGAAGGAGGTCGCGTACACGGTCAGCCGGCCGGTCCGCGAGACCCATTACGAGACGCGGACCTACACGGTCCAGCGCCCCGTGAAGGAGACGCACCTCCAGACGCAGTACTACAACGTGAGCCGCCAGGTGCGCGAGACGTCGTTCAAGGACGTCACGTACACCGTCTGCCGCCCGGTCCAGGAGACGATCTTCAAGACCGTCAACGAGGTGATCTGCACCCCGGTCCAGGAGACCGCCTACAAGACGGTCGCCTACACGGTCCAGCGGCCGGTCCAGAAGACCTGCTACCGCACCGTCCCCTACACCGTGCAGGTGCCGGTGCAGTCGACGGTCATGCAGCAGCAGCCGTACACCGTGATGGTCCCCGTGAAGTCGACCGCCTACAAGCAGGTCGCCTACACGGTCTCCCGCCCGGTGCGCGAGACGGTCATGAAGGAGTGCCGCTACACCGTCCAGGTGCCTGTCAAGCGGACCGAGTACAAGCAGGTCTCCTACACGGTCTCCCGCCCGGTGCGCGAGACCATCATGAAGGAGCACCGCTACACCGTCTGCCGCCCCGTCCAGACGACGACCATGAAGACGGTCCAGAAGACGGTCTACCAGACCGTCAACGAGACCGTGATGAAGGACGTCTGCGAGACGGTCTGCGTCCCCCGGACGATCGTCAAGCAGGTGAGCAAGACCATCTGCGAGCCGGTCGTGGAGACCTACTTCGTCCCCGGCAAGACGGTCTGCATCAACGGCTGCCTGGTCGAGACGCCCGGCACCTGGTGCCAGAAGACGGTCTACCGCCCTCGCACGGTCATCGAGAACGTCGAGTGCGTCGTCTATGAGCGGCAGTCGGTCGTCAAGCAGGTCCCCGTCACGGTCTGCAAGCAGGTCCCCGTCACGGTGACCGAGCAGATCCCGGTGACGACCTGCCAGATGGTCGCCGAGGAGGTCGTCAAGCAGATCCCCGTCACGGTCTGCAAGACCGTCCAGGAGGTCTGCACCAAGACCGTCCCCTACACCGTCTGCGAGTACGTCTCCCAGGAGGTCGTCAAGCAGGTCCCGGTCACGGTCTGCAAGACGGTCCAGGAGACCTGCACCAAGACCGTGCCGTACACGGTCTGCAACATGGTCCCCCAGACCCGCACCCGCTGCGTGCCGGTCAGCGTGACCAAGATGTGCAACAAGACCCAGTTCCGCCAGGAGCCCTACCAGGTCACGACCTACGTCGCCGAGCGGCACACCAAGCAGGTTCCGTACACGTACACCCGCATGGTCCGCGAGACCCGCGCCAAGCAGGTCCCCTGCACGATCACGAGGATGGTCCCCGAGACCCGCGTGAAGCGGATCCCGATCACCACCTGCCGCGTCGTGACCGAGACCCGCTCCCGCCAGGTCCCCGTCACCACCTGCCGCATGGTCGCGGAGACGCGCACCTGCCAGGTCCCGGTGACCACCTGCCGGATGGTCCAGGAGCAGCGCGTGAAGCAGGTCCCGCAGACCATCTGCGAGACCGTCACGGAGCAGCGGACCAAGGTCGTCCCGGTGACCGTCTGCGAGACCCAGCAGGTCGTCTGCACCCGCCAGGTCCCGTACACGACGTGCCGCCAGGTCGTCGACACCAAGGTCGTCCAGGTCCCGGTGACGGTCTGCAAGCAGGTCACCGACGTCAAGACGATCTGCGTGCCCAGGACCGTCTGCAAGCAGGTGCCGGTCGAGGTCTGCGTCAAGGTCCCGGTGGTCATGACCTGCGAGCCGGCGGTCGTCCCCTCGGCCCAGAGCGTGCTCGCCTCGCCCCAGGCCACCAGCCTGCCGATGACCACGCTGCCGGCCTACGACGCCGTCGACGCCAAGCACCCCTTCTTCGGCAAGAAGAAGTTCGGGATCTTCCACTGACCCCCGCGCCGGGCGGTCGGACCGCCCGGCCCCGACAATCAACCCCCGCTTCAGGCCCGAGAACCTTCGGCGCTCCCTGAAACGGCGAACGACGCCCCGCCCGTGGGAAACCACCGGCGGGGCGTCCTCGCTTTCGAATGGGACCCGAGCGGCCGGCTTCGCGAGGCTCCTGCTCGTCGGCCGACGCTCCTTCAGGCCGGCTCGAAGGGATTTCGCTTCAATCGATCAATCGAGGACGACCATCGACGCGATGAGCCTCGCTCGGGACTCGGCGACGCGCGCCTGATCCTCGGGGACATCCGAGCCAGCACGTCTTCAGACCGTGCAGTCGACATGCGGTGGCCTTCCAACGTCCACCAGCCTCGGCGATTTCGGTATCTCCGATGAATCCTGGAGCACCCATCATAACGGCCTTCCCCCCTCGCGGGGGAAGGTGGCCCGGAGGGCCGGACGGGGGGGAGGCCAAGCGAGGAGGCCGGCAGGATCCCGAGCCGGTCAGGCGGGCTCTCGAACTCCATCGGCTGCCGCGTTCATCATCCCCCTCATCTGACCGCTGCGCGGTCTGTCTTCCCCCGCGAGGGGGTAAGACCGTTAGAGGTTGCGCCTCCTGGAGGATTCGAAACGTCGAGGCCCCCGCCTTGCGACGGGGGCCTCGACCATCACTCATCAAAATTCACCAGCCCCGCGAGCAGCCGGCGCCGACGCATTCCAGGGCCTCGGCTTCGACCTCGTCTTCCTCGTCGGCGTGGAAGCCCTCGGACCATTCGTCGTCGGGGGAGGTGGCCTCGAGTTCGGCCTTCAGCCGCTTTCGGGCGGTGTGGAGACGACGCTTGACGGTCCCCAGGGGGACGTCCAGCTCCTCGGCCATCTCGATCAGCGACAGCTCGCGGATGTAGAAGGCGACGAGGGTCTCTCGGTCCATCGCCTTGAGGCGGCCCAGCCCCTCCCACAGCCGCTGGGCGCGCTCGCGGGCGATCAGCGCGTCGATCGGCTCGTCCTCGGCCTCGGCGGACGCCCCCTCCAGCGCCGAGGACTCGAGAGCCAGCGCCATCGGCCGGCGCGTGACGTGGTTGATCGCCATCCGCGCGGCGACCTGCCGCAGCCAGCCGGCGAACCGCTCGGGCTCGCGGAGCTGGTTCAGCCGGCTCATGACGTGGAGGAAGACCTCCTGCGTCAGCTCCATCGCCTCGCCCAGGTTCCCCAGCCGACGCAGGGCGATCGCCCGCACCGTCGGCTCGAACCGCTCGACCAGTCGGCCGAAGGCGTCGCGGTCCCCGGACTGGGCGTCCCGGACCAGGGCCGCGACTTCGTACCACCCCTGGCTGTCTTCCTCTCGGACCTGCATCGTGGCGATCAAGGGACCCACCTTCCCCACTCCGGGGGGCGGCCGGGATTCCTCGCATGATCGGCCCGTTTTCCCTGGGCCGTCCTTGGTGCGCGAGGCTCCGGCGACGTCACGGACCTGTAACGCTCGCATGACGGACGCGGAACGGCCCGCGCGGCGGCCTACTCCCCGCGATGGGGGGCCGCCGGGGCGTTCGGCGCGTCCGAGACGCGGCGACGCGGTGGATGCGCGTGCGCGGCGCGGCCGTTCGAGTCGTCGAACTCGGTCCGGTCGCCACAGCGCGAGTCGTGTTCCGACGGATCGTCCGGGCTGCTCGCGGGCCGGATGACGGGGCGCGAAGACGGTCCGGGGACGGTCGGTCCCCTCCGCTGGCGTCGCCCCGCCGACGGCCGTCGGCGAGCGTTCGTTCGTTCGATCCGGTCGTTACGACCCGTTCAAGACACGGCGGCGGTCGCTATCGCGACGCGGCCCGCCGTCCGACGGCTCACGGCCCCGACTTCGCCGGTCGCTTGACAGCGTCCCCGGCCTGGCCGGGGGCTGGTAGCCGACGCCGCGGGCGCGGCGGAGGCTCGCGATCGGGAGGAGGGCCTGGAGGACGCGGCGGCCGGCCAGCTCGGACGCCACGCATCGCGTTGGGCGTCGGAGATGGCCGGGTCGGTAATCGACGGCATGGGATAGGCGACGGGTACGCCTACCTTAAATACCGCCTTGAACTCACGCATGACGTCGTGATGGGCGTGACGGATGCGCGGGGCCGTACCGTTGTTGACGCTCGCGTTGAGCACGAGCGACCGCGTCCCGAGATTCAGCCGGTTCGAAAGGGCCGACAGCGTCAGGTTGTTGCGGGTCAACATGGCATTACCCTCGCATCCGCCCTCAATGGGGGCGGGATCACGGTGCGGGCCGTCGTCGCGGCCCGTCAGGAAGGGGCGGGTCTGCCGCCCCGAGAGCGATTACCGAGTCGGGATCCGATGACCTCCGGTCTCGATGGGGCCGGGCACGCGCCCGTTCCCCTCAAACCAACAAACCACGTACCCCCCACGCGACCCCTCCATCGGGGCCCCGCGGCGGATATATGCCCATGGACATCATACCCCCGGGCCGGGTTCGCGCGAAATCGAAAAATCTCGACCCCATCGTCGCGACGTCCCGGATCCCGGTCTTGCGCATTTGTTTGATAGTCGCGCCCGCTCGGGTACGATGCGGCCCGGACTCCTCCCTCTCCTCGGAATGTCGAGGGGTTCGGCGACGCATCGACACACGAGGGCCCTCCATTGATCATCGCAACGACGACGGCCGCCCGGCTCCTCCTGCTGGTCGCGATCGGCCAGCCGACTCCCGATCCGGCCCCCGCCGAAACCGGGCTCGTCGCCCACTGGCCGCTGGCGGGCGATACCCGCGACCGATCGGGCCGCGGGCTCCACGCCGAGGCGCGGGGGACGGTCGACCTCGACGCCCCTGGCCGGGACGGCAAGGCCCGTGGCGCCGCGTCCCTCGACGGCCGGGGGAGCCTCGTCGTGCCGGCCCACCCGGCGCTCGACCTGGGGGATTCCGACCTCACACTCTCGGCCTGGGTCCACACCGACGCGGACGTCGATTCCCCGATCGGCGACATCATCGGCCGCTACGACCCCGCCGCGCGACGGGGCCTGGCCCTCGGAATCAAGACGAGCGCCGGCGTGACCTTCAGCCAGGCGAACTATCGGCATCTGACGTTCGGCGTCGACGACGACCGCGAATCGGCGTGGGAGTCGACCGGGAAGCCCTCCGAGGGGACCCTCCTCGCGTTCGCGATGGCGGTTCACGACGGCGCGCTCTACGCCGGTACCTGCGAGCCGGCCGCCGGCGCCTCCGGCCGCGTCTATCGCCACGCCGGCGGGACGGAGTGGGTCGATTGCGGCGCGCCCGACGCCAGCAACGCCGTCACGGCGATGGCGGTCCACGACGGCAAGCTCTACGTCGGCACCGGGCGCTATCGGGTCGCCGGTTCGAGCCTCCCCGAATCCCCCAACGACACCCCGGGCGGCCGGGTCTTCCGTTACGAGGGGGGGACGACCTGGGTCGATTGCGGCCGGCTGGGCGAGAGCGGGGCGGTCAGCGGCCTGGCCGTCTTCCAGGGCAAGCTGTACGCCGGCTCGCTCTACGCCCCGGCCGGGTTCTTCCGGTACGAGGGGGGGACGACCTGGACCGCGCTGGCGACCCCCGACGGCACCCGCGTCGAGGCGATGGCCCCGTACGACGGCCACCTCTACGCCACCAGCTACGACCGCGGCCACGTCGCCCGGTTCGACGGCCGGAGCTGGGAGGATCTGGGCCCCATCGGCGGCCCTGGGGTCAACACGCAGACCTATTCATTCGCCGTTCATCAAGGGGAGCTGCACGTGGGCACGTGGCCGACCGGCCGCGTCTACCGGCTCGCCGTGGGGGACCGCTGGGAAGACATGGGCCGGCTCGGCGAGGAGCTGGAAGTGATGGGGATGCTCGTCCACAACGGCCGGTTCATCGCCGGCTCGCTCCCACTGGCCAACGTCTACCGTTACGACGGCGACCAGGCCTGGCGGCTGCTGACGCAGCTCGACCGGACTCCCGACGTCCGCTACCGCCGCGCCTGGACGATGGCCGAGCACGACGGCCGGCTGTTCGTCTCGACGCTCCCCTCGGGCGAGATCTTCACCTACCGCGCCGGCGCCTCCGCGACGTGGGGCCGCGCCTTCCCCTCGGGCTGGCGCCACGTCGCGGCGACCCGGACGGGCGACGCCCTCCGGCTGTACGTCGACGGCGAGGAAGTCGCCGCGAACACCGTCGCCGATTCGGGGACGTTCGACCTCTCGACGGGCGGCCCGCTCCTGATCGGCTCGGGCCCGAACGCCCCCTTCCGCGGCAGGCTCGCCGACGTCCGCATCCACGACCACGCCCTCTCCGCCGAGGAGATCCGCGCCCTGGCGGCGTCGACCGGGGAATAATCCCGGAATCCTGAAATCGCGAGCCGTCTCCCGCGGATCATCTCGGCGAGAGACGGCTCCTTGACAATCCGGAGACAGATAGAAAGCCAGGCCTCATCGCCGAGACGCGATCCGATCCTTCGACGCGTGGGGCGATCGATCCTGAAGGACGGGCAGCCGCCCTGGACATCGGGGTGACCATCATTAAGCCCTTCCCCCCTGGTGGGGGAAGGTGGCCCGAAGGGCCGGATGAGGGGGGGACGAGTAGGATGGCCGTCGCGGATTGCTGGGGCTTCCCCACGACCGTCGGCCTGGCGCGAGGTTCCGAAGTCCGAAGCTCGGCGGGCGGGCTCCCCCTCATCTGACCGCTTCGCGGTCTGTCTTCCCCCACCAGGGGGGGAAGACCCTCGTCCTCCCGTGCCGAGTGGGCCTTCCGATCTTGAGATCCGGAAAAGTGTCGGCGCGTCGGCCCGCCAGGCGCGGGCACTCGCGGGCCATGCTCCACGGCCAGTGCCGCGCGAGAAAACGACTTCGAAGACGACGAACGAAGCCAAGTCGCGGAGACGGTTATTCTTGTAAACCGCAAGGAGTTGCGCCGAAATTCGGGCGGCGCTCCCGCGACGAACGAAGCCAACTTCGGGCCGGCCCTCAGCGGGCGGCCTGGTCGCCGGTCGGCTTGAGCCCGGGGGCGGCGAGGATGGTTTGCAGCGGCTTGCCGTCCTCCACGTTCCAGACGCGCAGCTCGCCGTCCCAGCTCCCGGAGGCGACCTGCTTGCCGTCGGGGGAGAAGGCGAGCGAGTAGACCCAGTCCTTGTGGCCTTCCAGGGTATGCAGGACCTTGCCGTCCTCGAAGTTGAACAGGCGGACCTTGTGGTCGGCGCCGGCGGCGGCGAGGACCTTGCCGTCGGGGGAGAGGGCGGCGGCGAAGGCGGCCCCGCCGAGCCCTCCGATCGCCCGAACCTGGTTGGCCTCGCCGTCGAAGGTCCAGATCCGGATCTGGGCGTCGCCGCCGGCCGAGGCCACGGCCTTGCCGTCGGGGGCGAACTGGACCGCGTAGACCGGCTGGGCGTGCGTGGGGAAAGTGACGAGCGACTCCTTCTTCTCGACGTCGAAGACCTTGCTGGTCTTGTCGCGGCTGGCGGTGGCCAGCAGCTTGCCGTCGGGGCTGAACGTCAGGTCGAGGATCCAGTCGGCGTGGTCCTCCACCTGGAAGACCGGGTCGCCGCCGGCCGCCGTGTCGTACACGCGGAGGACGCGATCCGCCCCGCCGGTCGCGACCCGGGAGCCGTCCGGCGAGAAGGCCACGGCGAAGACGGCGTCCTGGGCCTCGGCCAGATCCCGGACGAACTTCGGCTCGGCGCCGGGCTCCACGGAGTAGAGCTTCGCCAGGCCGTACAGCCCCGGGTCGCCGCAGGCGACGGCCAGCCACTTGCCGTCCTTGCTGAAGGCGACGTCGTGGACCCGCTCGGGGAGCCCCTTGAGCCGGCCGTCGAGCGCGCCGTCGGCCGTCTTCCAGCCGGTCAGCTCGTGGAAGCCCGACGCCGCCACGCGCGACCCATCGGGCGCGAAGGCGACCGCCGTGATCGGCACGGCCACCGGGTACGCCTCGGGGGGCTCGACCTTGCGGAGCCGACGCAGCAGGAACGTCCAGTCCTCGTCGGGCGACTGGCCGTCATACTTCGCCCCCTCCTCGACCCAGCGCGACAGCAGCCCGATCTCGTCGTCGGAGAGCGGGTCCTGCTTGTACGGCATGCGGGGCTCCCCCTCGGGGCCGATCAGCTCGATGAGGTAGCTCTCGTCGGGGTGGCCCGGCTCCAGCGTGATCCCCTCGCCCACCTTCCCCCCCTTGGCGAGCAGGGCGAAGCTCGTCATCGAGTACTTACCCTCGGGCTTGCGGGGGTTGTGGCAGGCGATGCAGTTCCGGACCAGGATCGGCGCGACGTCCCGCATGAAGCTCGTCGGCTCCTCCGCCGGCGGCTCCTGCGCCGGGGGCTCGTCGGCGAAGGCGGCCGGGGAGATCAACAGGAGCAAGGCGGCGAGCAGGCGTGGCGAGGCGGCGGGGCGGGGCATGGGGGAATCTCCTGGGATCACCGGCCAGCACGGGCGTTGAGGGTCTCTAACGTCCTTCCCCCCTGGCGGGGGAAGGTGGCCCGGAGGGCCGGATGAGGGGGGGCTAGCGGCACAAGCGTCGGCGTCCGAATGGGCCTTCCCCGGCCGTCGGCCTGGCCCGCGCCCCGAATCCCGAGGCTCCGCGGGCGGGCTCCCCCTCATCTGACCGCTTCGCGGTCTGTCTTCCCCCTCCAGGGGGGAAGAGCGTTCGTATCGAGAAACCGACGCGCGGTCACTTCGCCGGCGCGACGACCTTCGTCGCCAGCGCCGCGGGGGGATGCGGATAGTCCTTGCCGGCGACCTGGAACGCGGGGACGACCGTGGCGGCGGCCTCGGCCGGCGCGGCGTCGGCGGCGGCCGACAGCTTGACGACGAAGTCGACGGCCTCCGGGGCGACCGTGACCGGCTCGGCCGTCAGCCCGGCGGGGAGGCCGTCCAGCTTCACGACCACCGGGTCCTTGAACGACCCCTTGCGGACGAGCTTCCCCTTCACCTCGGCCGTCGCGCCCTGGACGACCTCGACGGCGGCCTGCTCCAGCGTCAGCTCGACGGGGCGCACGACGCTCAACGCGACGACGGGCCCCTCGACGGTCCGCTCGACGTCGGCGAACTTCCCCTTGGCGGAGAGCCCGACCGTGGTGACTCCCAGCGAGGCCTCGGGGGCGACGGCCACGGCGAAGTCGGCGGCGTCGGCCTTCTCGGCGACGTTCACCGCGGCGGCCGTGAAGCCGGGGGCGAGGGGCAGGGCGTTGAGCGCGACCGCCGCGTCGGCCCCCTCCGTCCGGGCCAGCTTCACCGGGATGGTCGCCGATTGCCCGTGGGCCACCTCGATCGGCCCGGCGGGGGCGTCGACCGCGACGACTTCGGCCGTCGACGGCGCGGTCGCCAGCGCCTCGCGCCGGAGGACGTTGGCCGCCAGGGTGTCCAGCATGGCGAAGACCTCATGGTCCTGGGCGACGCGACGGATCGGCCCGCCCGGCCCCTGGCCCTCGCCGATCACCTTCAGGTCGGCCGCGTCGAACGAGGCGTCGGCCGCGGCGGTCAGGGAGAGCCGCCCGAGCGCCTGCCCGGCGGCGATCGACCCGGGCCGGAACGTCACGCCCGGCGGCGGGTCGGCCACCGAGAGGGCGATCGGCCCGTCATACCCCTCGCGGGCCACCGTCACGCCGATCGTCCTGGAGCCGCCTCGCGGGACGTTCGCCTCGGTCGGGTCCAGCGTCAGGGCGAAGTCGGGCGTCGCGGGCTCCACGACGATCCGGTAGCCGAACCCTTCCCCCCCGCGCCTGGCGTTGTCGCGGATCACCAGCGTCAGCTCCTCGACGCCCGCCGGCACGTCGACCGTCGCGGCGGGGTCGATCTCGACGACCTTCGTCGCGACGCCGTTGACCGTCGGGCCGGGCGTGGACTGATCGTCGGCGGTGGCGATCGCCGCGCCTTGCGGGTTGAGCGCCTGGAGCCAGCCGTCGAGCGACGAGCCGAGCTTCGCCGCGTCGACCCGGACGCGGAGCTTGCTCCCGGGCCTGGTCGCGACGACGTATCGGTCCTCGTCGCCGGGCGTCTCGATCCGGCCGTTGACGACGACCGGCGCGACGACGCGGATCGGGGGCGCGGCGGGGTCGGCCGGCTCGCGGACCTCGGGATGCCGGGAGACGGCCAGCGGCCGGAGCGACTCGAAGTCCAGCCCGCCGGCGTTGAACCGGGGGACGTGATGCGCGACCGGGGGCGAGCCCGCCACCCTCGCGGCGACCGGCCGGGGCTCGGCGAGCGTGCCGCCGATCAGCTCGAAGCCGACCGTCTCCCCCTCGCGACCCCCCAGCGGGAAGACCTCGGCCGCGGCGGGGACCTCGCCGATGACCAGGAGGTAGACCGGACGCCCCCCGCCGGCGTAGCGGGCGTCGGACAGCTCGACGACGTAGTCGCCGTCCTCGGGCAGCTCCACGAACAGGCGGGCGTCGGTCAGCAGGCCGGGCGTGTCCTCGGCGGCGGCCACGAACCGCCGCGCGGGGGCCACCTGAGACAGCCGGATCGTCGGGTCCACCCCCGAGCCGATCCGGGCGCACCGGGCGTCCACCACGATCCGCTGGCCCTTCGTCCCCGCGAACCGGAAGCAGTCGACGTCGTTCCCCGCCACGCGGCCCTCGACGACCGCCGGGACCGTCACCGCCTGGGCGACGTCGATCCGGTTGTTCTCCTCGGCCTCGGCGACCCGGGGGAGCTGGCCGATGGGGAGGAGCAGGGGGGCGGACAGGCCGTCGTCGGTCTGCACGCGGATCGGGTAGGCCCCCACGGCGACGGATTCGGGGACGGTCAGCTTGAAGGCCCACGCCTCCGGCTTGCTCCGCTCCGGCGGCAGGGGCTCGAGCTGGAAGGGGAACGCGGCGATCAGCCTGGGGTTCGCCCCCAGCCGCTCGCCCGTGAGCGTCACCTCCACCGCCTCGCCGCGACGCACGCCGATGGGCGCAATGTCCGTCAGTTTCGGCGGATCGCCCTGCGCGGCCGACGTCGCCAGCAGCAGGCCCAGCGCCGCCAGGGCGCGTCGACCGAATCGCATCATGAGTCCGCTCCGGGCCGGGGACGCCACGCCGGCGATCGTCGCGGCGGGTGGGAGGCCGCGAGGGTGGGATCGCCCTTGGGGATTCTTTAACGTCGGTTTAACGTCTCGCGCCGCCGCCCGGTTGTCAAGGAGGCGATTCCCGGCGTCAACCGCCGGACGCCAGCGCCGCCTCGACGCGACGCGAGGCGTCCTCGACGCTCAGCCCGGCGAGGAGCACCCGCTTGCGGCGCGAGGTCTCGCCGGCGATCAGGGCGACTTGCGAGCCCTTCAGGCCCAGGGCCTCGGCCAGGACCGCGACGATGGCGGCGTTGGCCTTCCCCTTGTCGGGCGGGGCGTTGACGGCCACGCGCAGGGCGCCGGCGTGCTCGCCGGTCACGCCCTCGCGGCGTGCGCCGGGCTGGGCGTGGACGTTCAGGAGGACCCCCTCCTTGCTCGGCGTCAGCTCGATCACGGGTCGACCCCCTCGAACAGGGCCGAGCCGACCCGGACCAGCGTCGCCCCCTCCTCGACGGCCGCCTCGAAATCGTTGGACATCCCCATGGAGAGATGCGGCAGCGCCATGCCGGTCCGGCGTCGCAGCTCGTCGCGAATCTCGCGGAGGCGGACGAACGAGGGGCGAGCCGTCTCGGCGTCGGTCCCCCAGGCGGCCATGGTCATCAGGCCGACCACCGCGATCCGCGAGCAGGCCGCGACGGCCTCGGCGTCGTCCAGGATCGCGGCGTCGCGCCAGCCGTGCTTGGCCTCCTCGTCCGACGTGTTCACCTGGAGGCAGACCGCCGGCGGGTCGTCGACGCCGGCCGCGAGGTCGTCGAGCGTCCTCAGCAGCTTCAGCGAGTCGACGGCGTGGATCACGCGGACCATCGGGAACGTGCGACGGGCCTTGTTCCCCTGGAGGTGGCCGATCAGGTGCCACCGCGCGGCGGCGGCGGCGTCCGCCATGGCCTCGGCCTTGGCCCAGAGTTCCTGCGGGTAGTTCTCGCCCAGGTCGACCGCGCCGGCCTCGACCAGCGCGCGGGCCTGCTCGACGGGCCGCCTCTTGGTGACGGCGACCAGGGTCACCCCCGAGGGGTCTCGGCCCGCGCGTTTCGCGGCGGCGGCGATCCGGCCGAGGACGGAGGAAAGGTTGTCGCGGATGCGTGCGGTGTTCATGGCGGGGTGACGCGGGACGGCCGGTGGGGTATCCTCGTTCGAGACTCCGCGGGAGCCCGTCGGCGCCGTCGGCCCGGGAGACGACCGACCGAGGCGACGCTGTCCGATGAAGCCGCTCACCATCATAACCGGAATCCTGTCGGCGGGCCTGATCATCGCTCAGGCCGTGATGGGCCTGCTGATCCGCCGGGGCGCCGGCGGCCCCGGGCTGACAGCCGGCCACTTCCACACCGGCATGCTGACCGCGGTGGTCGTCCTGCTGTACGTCGCACTCTCGCTCTCGGCGATCCTCGCGAGGCCCCGCCATCCGGGGGCCTGACGCCCATCAATCGAGCGTCGCGATCGGCTCGACGTCCCCCTCCGGGGTGAACCGCCCGACGAGCAGCCGGGCGGTCGTCGAGCACCCCAGGAACGACCTCCGCGCCGTCGGGCCCAGGCTCCGATAGAAGACGAAGGTCTCGCCGAGCCCCCAGCTCGCTCGCGCCGCCCAGGCGACATCGCTCGGGCAGCGCTTCCCTCCCTCGGCGACCGTCAACTCGACGACCGCCAGCCGCTTGCGGTTCCGGGCGTGGTCCCACGAGACCAGCAGCGGGAGCCATCGCGAGGCCCCTGAGAGCCACACCCGTCGCGCGCCCTCGTCGAATTCGGCCCTGCCCGGGGTCATCAGGATCGCGCGAGCCGACCTCCCCGCCTTGCCCGGACGCAGCGTCGCCGATCCCGGCGTCTCCCCGTCCTCATGCGTCAGGCCGGCGGGGACCTCCAGGCCCATCGTCGCGTCGCCTGCGTCGTGGAGATCGGCCAGCAGGGCCAGCTTGCGCCCGTGGAGCATCAGGGCCAGGCGCGTGACCTCGCGCCCTCCCGACCGGAAGGACCACTCGGCCACGTCGGCGTTGACGCCGGACTCCCGGGCCGTCGCCTCCGCGGGGGCCTCCGACCCATCCGACGCCGACCACCATCGCGGGCCCAGCCACGAGACGCCCGAGCCGAACAGCTCGAACCGCGTCGTCGAGCCCTCGCGCTGGTCGAAGGCCAGCAGGTCGCCGCGGGCGGTCCAGTCGGCGCGGAGGACGCCCAGGGTTCGATCGGTGGCCGACCATCCGGGCGGCGGCGGGACGTGACCGGGGTCGTCGCCCCGCCGCGGGGACCACCAGGAGAGCACCCGGCCGACGTCCTCCGCCGGGAAGGCCTTCGCGATCTCCCCCCAGAACGCGCGCGGGGCGGGGGGGATGTCCCGCGCGGTCGCCGTCGCGCCCCCCGGCCGGGAGAACCGGAGCAGGGCGCGGACAAACCCGATTACGCGCGCGTCGAGATCCTCCGGCCAGCCGGCGCGGCCGCGCCGGGACTCCGCGAGCGCCTGGAGCGCGAGGGCCCACTCCGCCAGCGGCAGGCCGACGGGCGCGCCGGAGGGGTCCAGTTCCCGCCCCAGCCATTCTCGCAACGGCGAGGGGTTTCCCCCCGCCTCGGCCCGCAAGGCGTCTCGGAGCGCGACGAGGGGCCGCGATGCCTCCGGTGGGGGCTCCATCTGCATAACCAAGGCATCCTCCCGGGAAATTAATGCCGCTTGGGGTCGGTCCCGCTCGCCATCCTGTGCAATCCAAGGCTGCATCCGGCGGCCGTGATGATCTCTTCGGCAACCCTGCCTGAATTCTGTGCGTGGCGGTCCTCCAACGCGATGGGGAAACGAGGCGATCGTAACGCGACCTCGGGAAAACGGGGGGATTCCTGGGAATTTTTAATCGACGTAAACCTCTGATAAATCGAGAAATCGGCGCGACTGCCTCGGCCGGTTGGCCCTCGGCTCGGGATCGATTCAGGGTTCTGGCGCCGCCTTTGCTTTTCCCTCTCGGCGTTGAGACGAAGACGAGACGGAAAGAAGACGGAAGGCTGGGTAAAGAAAGAAGTTGCGACTCACGGGCGTCAAGCCGTGGGAGACCTTGAAACTTACTTAGAGAGAAGCCACCCTCATCGGCGACGGTCGTCCTGGACGAACGCTCGGCCGGGGGTGAGCGGGATGACTCGCACGACCCCCGCTCGCCCTTTCCACACCACGGTTCCGAAACCCCGACCGGCACGAAAGGCGGGGGGACGTCGAGCCGAAGCAAGCCAACCGGTTCGCGGGGGAGGTTCGTCGTCGCCGAGGGAGAGGCGGCGACGGCGGCCCGAGCCCGCGGCCGGTTTGATCCAAGCCGGCGGAATGACGAGGCGCGTCGCGACCGAGGGAGAGGCGGTCGCGGCGCATCGGATCGCCGTCCGGTTTGTACACCGGCTCCGGGCCTCCAGGCCCGTCGAGCCGACCGAGCGACCGGCGGTGCATGCCGACGATCGCGGCCGAGGGAGAGGCGGCCGCGCTGGTCGGGGGCATCGTCCGGTTCCTACACCGCGAGTCGGCCGGTCCGTCGGCCGAGATTTTCACGACCGAGGGAGAGGCGGTCGCGAGGGTCTCGGTCGGCGGTCGGTTGTTTCACGTCCGAAGGTCTTCCCCCGCCGGGGCGCAAGGCCGATCGGATGGCTCCCCCCGGGGCCGTGCATCCTCGCCGGCGCGGGGTGGAATCGCCCTCGCCGCGCCGCCGGGCCATTCCTCGGCCCGCCCGGCGGCTGTACAAGGGAGGTGAAGAGAGCCGACGGCGGCGCGGCCCGGTAGGGGGCGCGCGGCGTCGGCGCCGCCTCTTGAGGAAGCGAGACATGAGCGCGAGCGTGAAGAGCCCGTGGATCGGCCGGCTCCCGAAAATCGGCGTGCGGCCCGCGATCGACGGCCGTCGCCGCGGGGTGCGGGAGTCGCTGGAAGGCCAGGTCATGGGGATGGCCCGCAACGCGGCGCGGTTCCTCTCCGAGAACCTGCGTCACCCCACCGGCGAGCCCGTCGAGTGCGTCGTCGCCGACACCTGCATCGGCGGCGTCGCCGAGGCCGCCGCATGCGCCGACAAGTTCGCGCGCGAGGGCGTCGGCGTCTCGCTGACCGTCACCCCCTGCTGGTGCTACGGCAGCGAGACGATGGACATGGATCCCCTCACCCCCAAGGCCGTCTGGGGCTTCAACGGCACCGAACGCCCCGGCGCGGTCTACCTGGCCGCCGTCCTGGCCGCCCACAACCAGAAGGGCATCCCCGCCTTCGGCATCTACGGCCGCGAGGTCCAGGACGCCGGCGACTCCTCCATCCCGGAAGACGTTCGCGAGAAGCTCCTCCGCTTCGCCCGCGCCGGGCTCGCCGTCGCTACCATGCGCGGCAAGTCGTACCTGTCGCTCGGCGGCGTCTCCATGGGCATCGCCGGCTCGATCGTCGACCAGCCCCTGTTCGAACGCCACCTCGGCATGCGCGTCGAGTGCGTCGACATGAGCGAGGTCACCCGGCGGATCGAGCAGGGGATCTACGATCCCGACGAATTCGAACGCGCCCTCGCCTGGGTCAAGGAGCACTGCCCGGAGGGGAAGGACTACAACCCCGAGGGCTCGCGGAAGTCCGCCGCGGCGAAGGCCGAGGACTGGCGGACGGTCGTGAAGATGACGCTGATCTTCCGCGACCTGATGATCGGCAACCCCCGCCTGGCCGAGCTGGGCCACGGCGAGGAGGCGCTCGGCCGCAACGCGATCGCCGGCGGCTTCCAGGGCCAGCGCGCCTGGACCGACCACTCCCCCAACGGCGACTTCCCCGAGGCCATCCTCACCTCGTCGTTCGACTGGAACGGCGTCCGGCCGCCGTTCATGTTCGCCACCGAGAACGACTGCCTCAACGGCGTCGGCATGCTGCTGAATTACCTGCTGACGAACACGGCGCAGATCTTCGCCGACGTCCGCACCTACTGGAGCCCGGAGGCCGCGCGCCGGGTCACCGGGGCGACGATGGAAGGCCGCGCGGCCGACGGCTTCATCCACCTGATCAACTCCGGCGCGGCGACCCTCGACGGCACCGGCCGCCAGACGCGCGACGGCAAGCCGGCCATGAAGCCGTTCTGGGAAATCACCCCCGACGAGGCCGACGCCTGCCTGAAGGCCACCACCTGGCCCCCGGCCGTCACCGAGTACTTCCGCGGCGGCGGCTACTCGTCGTGCTACCTCTCCCGCGGCGGCATGCCCATGACCATGAACCGCCTCAGCCTGGTCGCCGGCCTGGGCCCCGTCCTCCAGATCGCCGAGGGATGGTCGATCGACCTCCCGCCGGAGGTCCACGAGGCGCTCAACGAGCGGACCAACCCCACATGGCCGACGACGTGGTTCGTCCCCAACACGACGGGGGAGGGGCCGTTCAAGGACGTCTACACCGTGATGGCCAACTGGAGCGCGAATCACGGCGCCATCAGTTACGGCCACATCGGCGCCGACCTGATCACGCTGGCCTCCATGCTGCGCATCCCCGTGGCCATGCACAACGTCCCCGCCGAGAAGCTGTTCCGGCCGTCCGCCTGGAGCCTCTTCGGCGCCCTGGAGCCACAGGCCGCCGACTATCGCGCCTGCGAGACCCTCGGCCCCCTCTACGGCTGACCCCGGCGAGGGACGGATCAAGCGGCCCCATCCCGCCCCTCTCCCTTCCACGGGAGAGGGTGCCCAAGTCCTCAGCGCGCCGGGCCGTCGCGCTCGGCCTGGGCGAACCACTCGGCCAGCGCGAGGCGGAAGCCGGGCAGGACGTCGCCGCCGTCCAGCGCGTCGGCCGCCGTCAGGACGACCGGGTCGGAGGGCGAGGCGTGGATGCGGACCTCGCGCCTCTTCGGGTCGACGATCCAGACCAGCCTCACCCCGGCGGCGAAGTACTCGGCGAGCTTCCGCTCCATCTCCCGCCTCGTGTTCGACCGGCTCAGGATCTCGACCGCCAGGTCCGGGGCCACGTCCGGCGTCGCCCCCGCGCGGCGCTTTTCGCGGGGGTAGCGGCCCCATGAGATGAACGAGAGGTCGGGCGAGCGGACGAGCCCCGGGGCTAGTTTCACCAGGCCATCGGCGCCCAGGACCGCGCCCAGGTCGTGCTCCAGGAGGAAGATACCGATGTATAGGCCCAGGACGTAAGCCCAACGCGACTCCTCGAAGCCCATCGACTTCTCCACCAGGACTCCATCGACCAGCTCGAACAGGCGGTCGCCCGACGCGTTCGCGGCGGTCAGGTGGCGCGTCGTGGCCCGGCCGGGGGTCGGGACGAGCCGGACCCGATCGGCGGGGACGTCGCCGAGGCACCGCAGCAATTCCGCCACGGTCCAGGCCGGGCGCCGAGGGGCGGGCTTCTTCCGGAGGGAGGGGGGGGCGGACATGGCGGGTCCTCGGGGAAGGGGGGCGCGGCGACTTCGTCATGGATTCTGGCGAGTCCGCCGATCCGGGGCAAGGCGGCCGGCGCGAAGTCGCGGGATGCCGGGGCGAAGGGCGGGGCCTCGGCCGTCCTATATAAGGATGGCGAGGGGGGTGCCGCCGGGGCCGGCCGGGGGGTCGGCCGCGATTGACGGCGCCGGCGCGTTCGTCGTAATATTCCACATCGGAACGACTTGCCGCGACGTCAAATTCGCACGGGGATCTACTGGCAATGGAAGTGCTGACCGAGCTTTGGGATAAGACGACCGACACCATGTCGGCCCTGTCCGAGAACATCTCGGAAGGCCTCGTGCGGATCTTCGGCAGCTCCAACGAGCGGCGCATCCGGCAGATGCGCCCGATCGTCGCCCGGATCAACGAGCTGGAGCCCGCGGTCGAGGCGCTTTCGGACGAAGAATTGAAGGCGAAGACGGCCGAATTCCGCCGTCGCCGACAGGCCGGCGAGACGCTCGACGCGCTCCTGCCGGAGGCGTTCGCCGTCTGCCGCGAGGCCGGCCGCCGCTTCATGCACATGCGGCACTTCGACGTGCAGCTCATGGGCGGCATGGTGCTGCACAGCGGCAACATCGCCGAGATGGTCACCGGCGAGGGGAAGACGCTGGTCGCCACGCTGGCCGCCTACCTCAACGCGCTGGACGGCAAGGGCGTCCACGTCGTCACGGTCAACGACTACCTCGCCCGCCGCGACGCGGAGTGGATGAGCCCTCTGTACCAGGGCCTGGGGATGACCGTCGGGGCGATCCAGTCGGAGATGGACTCGGCCGAGCGCCAGGAGGTCTACTCCCGCGACATCACCTACGGCACCAACAACGAGTTCGGCTTCGACTACCTGCGCGACAACATGAAGCCGACCGCGGAGCTCCAGTGCCAGGGGGCGCTGCACTACGCCGTCATCGACGAGGTCGACAGCATCCTGATCGACGAGGCCCGGACGCCGCTGATCATCTCGGGCCCGGCCTTCGACGACGTCCGCAAGTACGCCGAGGCCGACCGGATCGCCCGGCTGCTGAAGCGGGACCTCCACTTCGAGGTCAAGGAGAAGGAGCGGACCTGCCACCTGAACGACGCGGGGGTCCGCGAGGCCGAGAAGATCGCCGGGCTGGAGAGCTTCTACACCCCCGGCAACATGGAGTGGCCCCACCTGATCGACAACTCCCTGAAGGCGCACCACCTGTACCGTCGCGACCGCGACTACGTGGTGCAGCCGGGGGGGGAGATCGTCATCGTCGACGAGTTCACCGGCCGCCTGATGACCGGCCGCCAGTGGTCCGACGGGCTCCACCAGGCGGTCGAGGCCAAGGAGCGGGTGAAGATCAAGGAGGAGAACCAGACCCTCGCGACGATCACGCTCCAGAACTTCTTCAAGCTGTACAAGAAGCTCTCGGGCATGACCGGCACGGCCATGACCGAGGCGAACGAGTTCTACAAGGTGTACGGCCTGGACGTGGTCGCCATCCCGACCAACCGGGGCCTCAGCCGCGTCAACTACCCGGACGTGATCTTCCGGTACGAGCGAGAGAAGAACAAGGCGCTCGTCGACGAGATCAAGGAGGTCCACGCGACGGGCCGGCCGATCCTCGTCGGCACGGTCTCGATCGAGAAGTCCGAGGAGCTGTCGGAGCTGCTGACTCGGTACGGGATCAAGCACGAGGTCCTCAACGCCAAGCACCACGAGCGCGAGGCCGAGATCGTCGCCCAGGCCGGGCGCCGTGGGGCGGTGACGATCGCCACCAACATGGCCGGCCGCGGCACCGACATCATCCTCGGCGGCAACCCCGAGTTCATGGCGTGGTTCGACCTCAAGCGCGAGGTCGACGAGGACGGCCGCCCGCTCTACGAGACGCGGCTGGACGTCCCTATCGACGTCTGGCAGGAGGCCGTGGAGAAGTACGAGCGCGAGATGAAGGCCGAGGGGCGCGAGGTCGCCGCGCTGGGGGGCCTGCACATCATCGGGACCGAGCGGCATGAGAGCCGCCGGATCGACAACCAGCTCCGCGGCCGCTCCGGCCGCCAGGGCGACCCCGGCTCGTCGCGGTTCTTCCTGGCGCTCGACGACGACCTGATGCGGAAGTTCGCCGGCGAGTGGGTCTCCGCGGTCCTCACCCGCCTGGGGATGCAGGAGGGGGAGGCCATCGAGAGCAAGATGGTCTCGCGCCGGATCGAGGGGGCGCAGAAGAAGGTCGAGGAGCGCAACTTCGACATCCGCAAGAACCTGCTCGAATATGACGAGGTCATGGACGAGCAGCGGAAGCGGGTCTACACGTTCCGCCAGGGGCTGCTGGAGGGTTCGTCCCCGAAGGCGCGGATCCTGGAGATGATCGACAACCAGATCCAGGCGGCGGCCGACCGCTTCCTCGCCGACGACTACGGCCGGGCCAGCTTCGCCGAGTGGGTGTCGCAGCGGCTGGGCGTGGAGATGACCGCGCGCGACTTCCGCGGGGTCGACTTCGACGACGCCGGCGACATCGTCCGCCGCCGCGGCGAGCGCCAGATCTACGAGGCGATCCGCGAGGCGATGGAGGAGAACATCTCCCCCGACGCCGACCCGGCCGATTGGACCTGGGGCGCCCTGACCACCTGGGCGAACAACCGCTACGGGCTGGACCTCAAGGACAAGGACCTTCGGAAGTTCGAGGAGCGCTCCGAGGACGGCGTGGACGTCGACCGCCCGGCGCTCGAGGACTTCATCCACGGCAAGGCCCACGAGTCGATCGAGAAGCTCGACCTGACCCCGGCCAAGGAGTTCCTGGAGCCCGACTGGGGCCGCCGCAACCTGGCCGGCTGGGCGCAGCACAAGTTCGGCATCGACGCCGACCCGTCCACCTGGGCGAAGCTCGACCGGGCCCAGATCGCCGCCGACCTGAAGGCGCAAGCCCGCGAGGTGTACGTCTCCAAGGAGGCGGAGCTGCCGGTGCGGATCGCCTCGACCCGGTTCCTGGGGAGCCGGTCGCAGATCCAGGCCCAGAACCAGACCCCGCGGTACGACCGCGAGGGCCTGGCGGCGTGGGCCTCGGAGCGTTTCCACACGGTCGTCGACGCGGCCGAGATGACGACCATGCTCCGGCCCGAGATGGAGTCCTTCCTGATCGAGCTGGCCCGGAAGAAGTACGAGGGGGCGAAGCTCGAGCGGGAGCTGAACGCCCGCCTCGACGCCGCGTTCCCCCGCGCCTCGGGGCGCGACAAGGCCCCGGCCGCCGCCGACCCGAAGGGGGTCGCCGGGCTGGCCGAGTGGGCCCGCCGCGAGCTGGATTTCGAGGGGACCGACCAGGAGATCCTGGAGATGGCCCCGGACCGGGCGCGGGAGCGGATGATCGCCGCGCTGGACGCGAGGGTCCGGCCCGAGATGCGGGAGATGGAGAAGGTCCTGCTGCTCCAGATCCTGGACGCGAGCTGGATGGAGCACCTGCGGGCGATGGACCACCTGCGCAGCTCGATCGGGCTGCAGGGCTACGCCCAGATCGACCCGAAGGTGGAGTTCAAGCGGGAGGGGATGCGGATCTTCGGCGAGATGTGGAACGGGATCGGCGACCGCGTCACCGACCTGATCTTCCGCGTCGAGCAGTTCGACCCCGAGTTCCTCTCGTACCTGGGCTCGCGCTGGAAGCTCGACCGGGCCCGGACGATCCACGGCGAGGAGGCCGCGGCGTCGTCGCTGGCGGCGGTGCCGGACGCGAGCGAGGGGGGCGTCCTCCAGGCGCGGGACGCGGCCATCGAGGCGGGGCGGGAGGCGTCCGACAAGAAGAAGGAGCCGCTCCGCAACTTTGGTAAAAAGGTGGGGCGGAACGACCCCTGCCCCTGCGGATCCGGCAAAAAGTTCAAGGCCTGCTGCATGCGGAAGCAGTCGACGGTCGATCAATTCTGATCGGGTGTCGCGCGTCGTCGGGCACCCCGCCGGGGCCCGGCGAGGGCCGACGGTAGCCGTCGCCGGGGACGCCGTTACGGCGATCCTCGCGCGGCGGGAGTCGGGACGCCGCGGGCCCCCCGCGGCCCCGAACGTCCCGCGACCGCGGGCTCGGGCACGGCGATTGCACCACGCCCGCCCATCTGGTCGACGAGGACGACCCGCTGTCTATCGGGAAAGGATTCCCCGGGATGCCGCTGGTTCTGAACCTGATCTACGTCGCGACGCTGATCCTGCTCTCGCCGATGCTGGCGTACCGGATGGTCCGCTCGGGCAAGTATCGCGACGGGCTCTGGGAGAAGTTCTCGGGGGACGCGCCGAACCGGATCGGCCAGGGCCCCTGCCTGTGGTTCCACGCGGTGAGCGTCGGCGAGGTGCTGCTGCTCCGGCCGCTCGTCCGCGAGATGGCCCGCCGCAGGCCCGGCTGGGAGGTGGTGATCTCCACCACCACGCCGACCGGCCTGGCGGTGGCCCGCCGGACCTTCCCCGAGCTGATCACCTTCTACGCCCCGTTCGACTTCTCGTGGGCGACCCGCCGCGCCATGGGGCGGATCCGGCCGACGGTGCTGGCCCTGGTGGAGCTGGAGGTCTGGCCGAACCTGATCCGCTCGGCCAAGCGGGCCGGCGCCAAGGTGGCCATCATCAACGGCCGGCTCAGCGAGCGCAGCCACCGGGGGTACCGCAAGATCCGCGGCCCCCTGGCCGGCACCCTGCACCGGATCGACGCGGTCGCGGCGCAGGACGAGGACTACGCCCGCCGGTTCGTGGATCTGGGGATCCCGGCCGATCGCGTCAGCGTCACCGGCTCGGTGAAGTTCGACGGGCTGGAGAGCGACCGCGACAACCCCCGGACGCGCGGCCTGCGGGCCGAGCTGGGGCTCTCCGCCGCGGACCTCGTGTTCGTGGCCGGCAGCACGATGGAGGGGGAGGAGGAGGCCGCGCTGGCCGCCTACCGCGCGGCGAGGAAGGACCACCCGCGCCTGCGGCTGATCCTCGTCCCCCGGCACGCCGAGCGGTTCGACGAGGTGGCCCGCCGGCTGGAGGCGGAGGGGGAGGCGGTCGTCCGCCGCAGCGAGGGCCCGGCGCCGCCGGCCGCGGGCGGTAGGACGCCGATCGTGCTGATCGACTCGATCGGCGAGCTGGGGGCGGTCTGGGGCTTGGCCGACGTCGCGTTCGTCGGCGGCAGCCTGCTCCCCGGCCGGGGGGGCCAGAACATGATGGAGCCGGCGGCCTACGGGGCGTCGGTCCTGTTCGGGCCCCACACGGCCAACTTCCGCGAGACCGTCGCGCAGCTCCTGTCGCGCGACGCCGCGCGCCGGGTGTCGAGCCCGCAAGACCTGGCGCGCCGGCTCCGCGAGGATCTCGACGCGCCGGAGGAGGCCGCGGCGCGGGGCGAGGCCGGCCGGCGGTTCGTCCTGGCCCAGCACGGCGCCTCGGGGCGGACGCTCCAGGAGCTGGACAGGCTGGTGGAGGCCTCCCGCGCGTTAAAGTCGGCTTGAACGATTTTTTCGTTTCGCGATAGTCTGCCAGAGACGTCGCGGCCCCGGGGCCGAGAGATCGCCGTGTGCTCTCCCCAATCCCGGGCACGGCCTTGGACATCCGCACGGCGGCCCCAGGTTTCAGGATGGAGTTGGAATGAGCGAGCCCGAGAACCCCACCCAGCAGCAGCAGGTGACCACCGAGGTCGTCGTCGACGATTCCGGCACCGTGCCGTCGTACTCGAACTTCTGCCGCGTCACGGCCACGCCCGAGGAGGTCATCCTCGACTTCGGCCTGAACCCGCAGCCCTTCGCCCAGGGCCGGCAGGACGTCAAGGCGAACCAGCGGCTCGTCATGAACTTCTATACCGCCAAGCGCCTGCTGACCGCCCTGGGGATGACGATCCAGCGCCACGAGGGGACCTTCGGCGGGATCGAGCTGGACGTCCGCCGTCGCGCGAACGTCCCGCAGCAGCAGCCTCAGCAGGCCCAGGGGCCCAAGGGCGTCGTCGAGTGAGCTAGGGCGGGCCGCCCCGGCCCGTCGCCGAGACCGAACCACGCCGCGGGAGGCGCGCCGAGGATCCCCCTCGACGCCGCCTCCCGCTTCGCATTCCCCCCTCCGCCCTCGTCCCCAGCCCAGGCCGGGTCCCGCCGGATTTTCGGGTTGCAACGGCCCTTTGGCTGATTCCGGGCCGCCCCGACGGCCGATGCAGAAGGTGTGAAAAGATCCGTGTGCGCCGGTCGTAGCCCGGGGTCGGGTCTTGCCGGATGTTTCGGCTCATCGTGATACGCCGGGTGCGCCGATATTGTAGACCGCCGGGCGTCTCGGCCTCGGTTCAGGACGGACGAGTCCAGCGTTAGGAGATCATGGAATGTCTCAGCCATCCCGACCGCGGGCGCAGCGGCGAACCCGCAACATCAAGCTCGAAGGGCTAACCCCGCTGGAGCGTCGCGAGGTCCTGGCGCCCGCCGTGGCCGTCTACCCGCTGACGGCGACCTTCACCGCGGCCGAGGAGCCCACCAACTCGTTCCTCGGGACGGTCGTGGTCGCCGAGGACACCGCCCAGACCGACCTGTCGACCCCCGCGCCGATCACCTCGGTGGCCCAGATGACGCCGCTGGCGTCGTTCGGCGGCGACATGGTGCGGATCCAGGCCGGCCCCGGCGGGGTGTTCGGCAACGTGCTGTACGCGATCTCCCGCGGGGCGGGGGGGAACGCCGCCGCGGTCGACCGCCCGGGCGTGATCTACCGGGTCGACCCGGCGACCGGCCGGGCCAGCGAGTTCTTCGACCTCAACACGGTGATGAACCAGCTCTCGGCCACGCCGCTGAGCGTCGACGGGCGCAACCCGGCGGCGGCCTCGCTCGGCGGGGCCACCGGCGACGCGACCGACGCGACGGGCTTCACCAACTGGTACGACATCGCCTTCGACCCCGAGGGCTACATCGACGGCAAGCCGTCGATGCTGGTCTCGGTGGCCGACCGCTCCGACCCGGCGAAGAACGCCATCTACCGGATCGGCGCCGACGGCTCGTTCCTGGGGGCGTTCGTCACGCTGACCGACGGCCAGGCCGCGACCAAGTTCAACATCAACCCGACCGCCGTGGCGGTCCCCGGACCGGAGATGCAGCAGTTCCTCCGCGGGGTCCTCGCCGGCGGCGGCGTGAGCACCACCGGCGGCACGCTGGCGGCGCTGTTCTTCAACGCCAACGAGTACTCCCCCGGCCAGGTCATCAGTAACGCCGCGACGCTGCCGAAGGGGGCCTCGCAGACCGGGATGTTCCTGGGGCCGATCGCCGGCATCACCCAGGCGAACATCGACTACGCCTCGCCGGCCTACTCGGTCTTCACCGACTTCGGCACCCCCGGCCTCCCCTACGACCCGGACGCCGGCGGGATCCCGGCCGCGCCGGGGGTCAGCGGCGTCCAGGGCTCCAACGGCGGCCTGATCATCGCCGGGCCGACCTTCCTGGACGACGACCCGGACACCTTCGCCCCGGACGACTTCCCGACCGTGCCGACGCCGTTCCGGCGGTTCCAGGACGT
This sequence comes from Paludisphaera sp., assembly GCF_037189885.1. Taxonomy (NCBI): domain Bacteria; kingdom Pseudomonadati; phylum Planctomycetota; class Planctomycetia; order Isosphaerales; family Isosphaeraceae; genus Paludisphaera; species Paludisphaera sp. The sequence goes on along the minus strand of NZ_JBBCIR010000063.1, from coordinate 48,815 downwards.
GACGTTCGACCAGTACGGCTACTTCTCGACGGACATCCCGCTGACGGCCACCGCGTCGACGACGGGGGGCTTCGGCAGCTTCGAGGTCGCCGGCAATCCCACCTACGCCGGCAACCTGTTCGTCAGCGACCTGGCGTCCGGGCTGTACGTGCAGGTGACGTCGGTCGAGGACGAGGCGGCCGGCATCCCGGACGGCGTGATCGTCAACGTCCCGGTCCAGGGGAGCGGGTCGATCGGCATCCAGCTCGCCGACCCCAGCCAGCCCTACAGCCCGGTGACCAACCCGCTGGTGCCGATCGTCAGGAACGGCAACACCACCGGGGGCTCGAACCCCTTCGGCGGCCGGATCGTCCGCATCACGCCGACCGGCGAGCTGACGACCTTCGCGCGGGACTTCGCCACGTCGGGCGACCAGAACTCCACGAGCTTCATGGAGTCCACGCTGAGCATCACGTTCTCGGCGGACGGGACCACGCTCTACGCCTCCGACGGCGAGGGGATCTGGCAGTTCAAGACGACCGCCAGCCTGGCCGGCTCGACCTCCGGCACGATCGTCGGCCTGAACGACCTGCGCACGCTGGGCGTGCCGTATGACGGCAACGGCAGCGCGGTGGCCGTGATCGACACCGGCGTCGACGGCCTCTCGTCGCCCTTCCGGGGCCGCGTCGGCGACGGCAAGAACCTGTACACCGGCGGCAAGGGCAACTTCGACGTCGCCGCCTTCGTCGAGGGGGACACCGGCACCGGCGGAGGGGGCACCGGCGGGGGGACCGGCGGCGGCACCGGCGGGGGGACCGGCGGCGCCGGCACCGTCCTGTCGAACACCCTGGTCGGCCACGGCACGCCGGTCGCGGGCGTGGTGGCCCAGTTCGTCCCGCAGGCCACCATCGAGCCGGTCGCCATCTTCTCGCCCTACATCAGCTCGTTCACCTTCCCCGGCAGCGGCGGGACCGGCGGCGGGACCGGCGGCGGGACCGGCGGCGGCAACAACCAGGGCGGCGGCTCGATCCCGTCGGTGACGAGCAACGCGCTGACGTCGGTCAACGCCGTGTACAACGGCCTGGCCCACGTCGCCTCGCGGCCCTACGTCAACGATCCGGTGCGGCCGGGGCAGGTCTCGCGGGTCATCGCCTCGACGATGGGCTTCGGCACGGTGCAGACCTGGCCGAGCGAGGCGCAGGCGTTCCGCAACTACCCGCAGATCGTCATCGCCCTGAAGCTCCAGCTCAAGAAGTTCCGGTCGCTGGGGATCGCCCCGATCGCCGCGGCCGGGCAGTTCGGCTCGCCCCTGGGCCTGGGCTCGGGCGGGACCGGGACCGGCGGCGGGACCGGCGGCGGCACCGGCGCCACCAGCGGCACCGGCCTGGTGCGGAGCAACGCCGACAACGACGCGGCCGGCGACACCGACGGCATGTCCCTGCCGGCGATCCTCAACGAGGTGATCTCGGTGACGGGGACGTATCCGTTCCCGTACTACGCCGACGCCTCGACGAGCCCGGTGAATACGGCCGTCGGCGCCCTCCCGAACCCGTCGGGCCCGCTCCTGGTCCTCCTGAACCAGACCACCATCGGCGGCACGGCGACCCCCGGCGCCGGCGGCGGCACCGGCGGCGGCACGACGGCCGACGGCGAGGTCGCGCCCAACGTCGAGACCTTCGCGGCCGGCGACGGCGCCATCTGGTCCGACCGCATCCCCGCGGCCGTCAACCGCGGCATGACCACCGACTTCGCCGCCCCGGCGATCGACGTGCCGACCTTCGCCCGCCGGCCGACCACCGAGACCCTGGTCGATCAGGGAGAGAGCGCCGACCTGCGCCTGAGCTTCAGCGAGGTCGGCACCTCGATGTCCACGGGCATCCTCACCGGCGCCTACGCCATGGTGTCGTCGGCCCTGAGCTACTGGACGAACCTCGACAGGGACTCGGGCATCACCTATGACGCCTACCTGACCACCCCCGTCGGCGCCAGGAACGGGCTCAACTTCGGCGAGCACGGCGTCGGCGACCTGTCGGCCTTCAACACGCCCGACGGCATCAACGGCATCCTCGCCTGGACCGCCGTGCCGGTCTTCGACGTGAACGACGGCGGCAGCGTCTCCACCCCGGCCCTGGTCTCGTCGACCGACAAGCAGAACGGCTTCGTCGGCGCCAACGAGCCCCCGGCCTACGCCCGGGTCTCCGTCAGCAACGCCATCGCGGCCATCGAGGGGACGCAGGCCCTCAATTACCTGATCCTCAACAACGTCCTGCCGATCATCGACGCCAACAACGACGCGATGATCACGTCGCAGGAGCTGCAGAACTTCGTCGACACGGCCTCCACCAAGGGGATGGCCGAGGCCGGCGCCATGGCCCGCCTGCTGGGCGGCACGGCGACGACCGCGACCCCCGAGGCCGGCCTGAACAACGCCGTCTTCTTCGAGAACCCCGACCTGCCCGCGGCCCTCCAGCGGCGGTTCAACTTCTTCGACTACGCCGCCAACGGCGAGCTGAAGGGGGCCGTCACGATCGACTCGCTGAAGATGCTGGCCGGCACCCTGCTGCCCAAGCCGGACTCCTACGTGGTCGTCGACCGCCAGCGGGCCTCGGCCAACGGCTTCCTCCTCGACCCGGAGGCCCAGCGCAACACCACGGCCCTGCAGCACAAGCTGCCGAGGTTCATGTGGGTGCCGGCCTCGACGGTCTCGCGGTTCCGCGGCATGAACCCCGCCCGGTTCAAGATCGGCCGGAACGAGACCCCGGGCAGCTACCTGCCGGCCTTCTCGCTGTTCGACGTCGCCCCGGGCACGCCGGTCCATCGCGATTCGACCAAGGTCGTGACGACCCGGGTGGTCGACGGGAAGACCTTCAACCTGGTCCGGGTCAAGCCCGGGGCGGTCATCCAGCAGGCGACCCCCGCCGGCGTGTCGACCCCGAACACGCCGCCCCCGGCCGCCCCCGCGACCGCGGACCTGACCAGCCAGGAGCAGCCCAAGACGACCCTGGGCGCGCCCACCCCGACCACCACCGACGCGACCGGGACCCCCGCCTCGACGGCCACCGCCGGCGTGGCGACCCCGGCGACCTCGCCCGCCGCGGTCTCCACCGAGGTCCCGACCACGCCGACCACGCCGACCGACGTCAAGTCGGCCGAGCGGGCCGCCGCCGAGTTGGCCGCCCAGCAGCACGCCGCCCAGCAGCAGGCCGCCGCCCAGGCCGCGGCCACGAAGTACACCACCTACCAGCAGATGAAGGCCGAGTCGAACAAGAACGTCTTCTCCAAGATCTGGGACGACATCAAGAAGCCGTTCTCCTGATCGATCCCCCGGCCTACTTCGCCCGGAGCCGTCCAGCCCGGCCGGCCTCGGTCCCCTCGGGGACCGGGGTCGGCCGGTTTTTCGCGCGCGGCTCGCGGCTCGCGGAACCCGCGTCCCCTCCCTCCCCGGCGGCCGACGGAATCGACCGGGGGTGGCATCCCGGAGACGCGGCCTCCCTCGCGGGACGGACCACGACCCGGCCCTCGGGATCGGCCGCGAAACCGGGGCGGGCGCGTCCCCGGGGCGCGGGACGGGGGGGGGGCGCTCACTCGTCCCAGGCGGCGCGGTAGTTGAACCGGTCGTTGGGGGCGGCGTCGCCGTGGAGGGTGAAGGCGGACGCGTCGCCGCCGATGGGGACGTTGTCGACCCACTTGAAGTCGAACACGACGCGCCGGCGGTGCATCGCGTTCAGGACGCCTCGCGGGACGGCCAACTCCAGCTCATTGTCGTCGAAGGCGATGGCGGCGGCGGCCTCGGTCGGCTCGCGCGTGCCGTCGGCCTTCAGCCGCTCGACGGTCGCCATGCCGTCCTCCGGCAGCCCGGCGTTGACGACCACGTCGTAGCCCCGCCAGCCGGTCGTGGGGTCGGCGTCGATGTCAAGGAGCAGGACCATCCAGTTCTCGCCGCGGGGGGTGAGGGGGTCCTTGGTCTTGATGTAGAAGGAGACGAATTCGGGGCCGTGGGCCACCTTGGCGAGCGTCAGGTCGTTGCGGCCGGTCGAGTCGACGAAGTTGGGCTCGCCCTTCCAGCCGGGGAAGTCGCGGCGGGCGGGGTCGCCGATGGTGTCGCGGAACTCGGGCCCGGCGGGCTTCCAGTCGGAGAAGACCCCGTCCACGCGGACCCGCGCGGGCTTCACGTCGGGGGCCTGGCGGGCCCCCTTGTAGCGGCGGATCTCGGAGGTGAGCTGATAGTAGTAGGCGTCGCCGAAGCCCCCCTTCATGGGTTCGAGGTCGCGGCTGTACTCCGCCGAGAACTGGTCGACGAAGTAGGTCCCCCCCGGCTTGAGGCGCTCGCCCCCCATGCTCATCTCCCCCTTGCGGTCGATGAACCGCTGGGCGATCCACTCGTTCCATCCGGTGACGAAGACGAACGGCGGGTCGACCTCGCGGGCGCGCCTCCACTGCTCGGCGAAGTACAGCCCGGCCTCGGGCCGACGCTCCTCGGGGGGGGGCTGCTTGCCGTCGTGGAAGCTGCGGCCGATGTTGCTGATGGGATGCTCGGCCGAGCAGACGACGATCTGTTCCGGCTTGTCCGGGGACTCGTGCCAGCCGGGCGTCTGCGGCGTGTGGTCGAGCCACGGCCAGCGGTCGCGGCCGTCGCCGAACCACTCCTGACCTTTGGTCCAGGCCCAGGAGCGCCTGATCGTGAAGAAGTCCTTGATCTCGTCGCTCAGGCCGTCGGGGGGTGCCAGGATCAGCGGCTTCCCCAGCCAGAGGAACCAGTGGTCGCGGCCCTTGCCGGGCTTGTAGAACGTGCTGTAGAGGTGCTCGACCGTCCTGGCGCTGGCGCTGTTGGTCAGGAAGGCGACCTTCGGCGTCGGCTGGCCGGACGCCTTCACGTCGTCGAGCACCTTGAGCACGGCGTCGCGGACGGAGTCATAGGTGAGGGCGTTGGTCACGTCGAAGAACCAGACGTCGACGCCGGCGTCGGCGAGCATCTGGACGTGCTTGCGGATGACGTAGGGGTCGTCGTCGCGGTAGTAGCCGAAGAGGGGCTCGCCCCAGTGGTGGAAGGCGCCCGGCGGGCCGAACTTCGGGTCGTCCGGGTTCGCGGCGACGAGCTTCGTCAGGTCGTAAACCGGGTTCTGCCCCTCGCTCCAGAGGAAGTAGAAGATGCCGACCGTCCTGCCCGCCCGCGGCGGCCCCACCTCGGCGGCGCCCGGGACCGCGCGGCCGAGGCCGTCGGTCGCGACCCACGTGTCGGCCATGACGTCCCAGGCCGGTTCGTCGGCGGGGGAGGGGATCGCGACGGATGCCAGGGCGAGCGCCGCGAGCAGGGGGGGGATCGGCTTCATGGCGGACCTTCGGGGCGGGGGTGGCGGCGGGAGGGTCATGCCCTCGCAATGTAGCCGGCCCCGGGCCCCGGCTCAAGCCTCGATGAATCGACGAGTGAACACGACGGCGAGCGCGGCCTTGCCGGGGGGCGGGGCGGGTCATACACTGAGTTCCATCGAGACGGAGCGCCCGTCTCACGGGGTGGGGAGCCAGGCATGACCTTCCAGTTCGCGGTCCTCGGCAGCGGCTCGAAGGGCAACGCCGCGCTGTTCCGCCACGGCGGGGCCGGCCTCCTGATCGACGCCGGCCTGGGCGTGCGCTCGCTGACGGAGCGGTTGGCGAGCGTCGGCTCGGGGTGGTCGAGGCTGGCGGCGGTCGTCCTGACCCACACCCACGGCGACCACGTCGACACCGGCGCGTTCCGCCGGATGGCCCGCGAGGGCGTCCCCCTCTACTGCCACGAGGAGCATTGCCGGCGCCTCGCCCCCGACCCGGGCTTCGCGGCGCTCGACGCCCTGGGCCTGGTCCGCTGCTACGAGGAGCGGCCGTTCATGGCCCCCAGCGGCTTCCGCGTGGAGCCGCTGACCGCCTGGCACGACGGCGGGCCGACGTTCGGCTTCCGCCTGGAGGCCGGCGCGGGGGGGAAGCGTCGGGGCGTCTCCGTGGGATACCTGACCGACACCGGCACCTGGGACGACGCCACCGCCGAGGCCCTGGCCGACGTCGAGATCCTGGGCGTGGAGTTCAACCACGACGTCGCCTTGCAGCGGAACTCCGGCCGCCACCCGGCGCTGATCGCCCGCAACCTGGGCGACCGGGGCCACCTCTCCAACCGCCAGGGGGCCGAGCTGGTGGCGTCGATCCTGGAGCGGTCCAGGCGCGACCGGGTCAGCCACCTGGTCCTGCTCCACCTGAGCGAGCAGTGCAACCGCCCGGAGATCGCGCTCCGGGAGGCGGGCGAGGCCGTCCGCGAGAGCGGCCGGCAGGTCCTGATCCACGCGGCCCGGCAGGCCCCGGCCCACCCCGACCTGGCGTTCGCCCCGTCGCGGTCCTCGGCGTGGCGGGGGCACGGCTTCGCCGCGGCGGGGGCCCGACGCCCGAAGTCCCGCCGCGCCCACGCGGAGTCCTGCGGTTTCCTGCCGGGGATGGCCCTGGAAGGTTCGTGACCGTCGCCGAAGACGGCCGGAGCGCGACCATGAGCGACTATTTCCTGAGCGATGTGCACCTACGCGAGGACCGCCCGGAGCGGGGCCGCCGGCTGCTGCGATTCCTCGGCCGCCTCGACCCGGCCGCCGACCGCCTGATCATCGCCGGCGACCTCTGCGACTTCTGGATGGGCTCGCGCACGCCCCCCGACCGGCTGGCCCGCGACGAGGCCCTGGCCGCGCTGGCCGGCTTCCGCCGCGCCGGCGGCGCGCTGTCGATCCTCGCCGGGAATCACGACCACTGGCTGATGGACTTCTACGCCGACGCCCTGGGCGCCCAAATCGTCCCCGAGCCGATGGACGTGGAGAGCCACGGCGTCCGGCTGCGCGTCGTCCACGGCCACCTGCTGGGGGCGCGGAAGAGGTGGAAGGGGGTGATGGAGTCTCGCGGCTTCTTCCGGGCGTTCGGGACGCTCCCCGGTTTCGTCGCCGGCCCGCTCGACGCGGCGCTCCAGGCGAAGAACCGGCGCGGGCTGCTGGACGACGAGCGCCGGCACCTGGCGACCTATCGCGACTACGCCGCCGGCCTCCCCGACGCGGTGGACGTCGCGGTCTTCGGCCACGTCCACCGCGCGGTCGACCAGCCGGGCCGCCCCCGCCTGATCGTCCTCGGCGGCTGGCAAGACCGCCTCAGCTTCCTGAAGGTGGACCACTCCGGGCCGACGCTCCACGTCGAGGGGGGGGACGCCGACGACATCCCCGCTCGCGCGCCCGACGCTCCGAGCCACGCCTCAGCCCCTACCGGCGACGCAACGACCAGTACTCCCTGAGGCGGCCGGAGGCCTCCTCCCGGACCGCTTCCATCACCGTCTCCAGGTCGGCGCGAAACGCCGCGCGCTCCTGGGGCGTCGGCTTGCGCCGGGCGTACTCCGACGCCCCGGCCAGGAGCCGTCGGTACGCCGATCGGGTCGGCCCCCCGTCGAGCGTCGGGGCCAGCGACCTCAGCGCCGGGGCCAGCGCCTTCGGGTTCCCCACGCCCCGGGTCGCCCACGACCGGACGGCCAGCAGCGCGCGGTAGGCCGCGGCGTCGGCCCGGACCTGGCTTCGCATCGTCTCCAGCTCGCGGGCGCCGGCCTCGCGGAAGTCCGACCGGGCCTGGGCGGCGACCCCCGCCGCGATCACCAGCAGCCACGCGACCCCCACGGCCCACGCCCGCGGCCCGCCCCTGCCGGCGAACAGGCGACGATGGGCCAGGCCGATCGGCAGGCCGACGATCGCGCCCCCGGCGTGGCCCCAGTTGTCGATGTAGCGCGGGAACGCCAGCCCGAGCGCCCCGGTGATCGCCAGCGCCTTGAGCATCTGCCAGGTCAGCTCGCGATCCCCCTCCGCCCGCGACGCCCAACCGGCCGTGGCGCACAGGCCGATCAGCCCCATGATGACCACCGAGCCCCCGCCGGAATGGACCGCCGGGCTCGACCCCATCGCCTCGCGGGCCATCGCCGACAGCAGGTTCCCGCCGACCCCCGTCATCCCGTAGATCGTCACCAGCGCCCACGACCCGTACCAGGACTCCAGCAGCGTCCCCAGCAGGTAGAACGCGAACAGGTTCATCCCGATGTGGACGACGCTGTAATGGACGAAGTTGCATGTGATCAACCGCCAGTATTCCCCGGCGGCCAGGTCGTTCAGCGTCAGGTCGCCGAACCGGCCGCCGTCGCCGAACCCGGCCACCAGCACCTGCCAGATCGTCGGCGCGGGGTGTTCCTGGAGCCGGAGCGCCACCATCGCCGCGAAGACCAGCAGCCAGCTCGCGCCGAACAGGGCCGTCGCCGGGAAGTCGCGGATTTCCTTCACGATGGCGCGGAGGTTCATTCGGGGCTCGCGGCGGGACTGCTCGACACGACTGGCCTCGGCGGCCGATGGACGACGGCCTTACCCCCTGGTGGGGGAAGACAGACCGCGAAGCGGTCGGATGAGGGGGAGCCGCCCGCGGAGCGCCGGAGTTCGGGACACGGCCCGGGCCGCCGGCCTCGGGAGGCCCGCCCGATCTCGGAAGGCCATCCCGCTCGTCCCCCCCCTCATCCGGCCCTTCGGGCCACCTTCCCCCTCCAGGGGGGAAGGGCGTTTATCGGTCAGACGTCGCCATTCTACCCTCCCGCCCGGCGGCCCGTCAGAAGCATGCGAGGAGTCTCGCGCGGCGTTCCTCCCAGGCATCGTCGTCGAGGGCCGGCGACAGGCCGTCGGTGGCGATCGGCGGGTCGAGGGGGACCCAGGTCTTGCAGCCGAGCTGGTCGAGGGTCGGGACGATCTCGGTCGCCTCGGGGCGGGACCATACGCGGACGCCCAGCGCCCAGAGGCCGGGGCGGCGGTAGCGGAACCGCTGGAGGACGGTCTCCTCGGTCCAGGCGTGGAACGGCTCGAGCGCGGCCAGGTCCTCCTCCCGCTCGATCAGGTGGACCGAGTCGACCACGGCGAGCGAGCGGATCGGGACGACGGCGGGGTCGGACGGGGGGGAGGGGGCCGGGACTTCGACGCGGAGGCCCTGCTGGGCCTCGTGCAGCCGCGTGGGGTAGAGCCAGAAGACGCGGTGCTCCGGGGTGAAGACGCCCCCCTCCTCGGCGATGCCCCCCTTGCGGAGGATCAAGGTCTGCTCGCCGGACGCCAGCGCGGCGCGGACGCCGGCCCACTCCTTGAAGCCGACGCCGCACGCGGGGGGAAGTTCGCTCATAGCTCGGCCTCGTCCTTGGGCGCGCGGGTCATCAGGTCGACGACCGCCACGCGCGGGGGCTTGCCCTCGAAGAGGACCCGGTGCAGCTCGTCGGTGATGGGCATCTCGACCCCCAGCTTCTCGGCCAGGGCGTGGACGCTCCGGATGGTGGGGACCCCCTCGGAGACGTTCGCCATGTCGGCCAGGATGTCCGCCAGGGCCTCGCCGCGGCCGACGCGCCGGCCGACCTCGCGGTTGCGGCCGAACGGGCTGAAGCAGGTGGTGACCACGTCCCCCACGCCGGCGAGCCCGTAAAACGTCTCGATCCGGCCGCCGAGCCTCACCCCCATCCGGGCGATCTCGACGAGCCCGCGCGTCAGCAGCGCGGCCTTGGCGTTGTCCCCGATCTCCAGGCCGTCGCAGACCCCCGCGGCGATCCCCAGGATGTTCTTGAGCGCGCCGGCGACCTCCGCGCCCACGGCGTCGGCGTTCCGGTAGAGGCGGAACGTGGCGTGGCTGAACGAGGCCTGCGCGGCCTCGCACAGCTCGACCGACGGCCCGGCGACGACGAGCGAGGCCGGCATTCCCCGCGCCAGCTCCTCGGCGTGGCTGGGGCCGGTGAGCACGGCCGTCTCGCGCGGGCCGAGCGCCTCGGCGATGATCTGGGTCGGCCTCGCGAACGTCCCGAACTCGATCCCCTTCACGACGCTGAGCGCCGGGACGCCCGCGGGGGCGGACGGGGCCAGCGGCGCGAGCGTAGCGCGGAGGTACGAGGTGGGGATCGCCGCCACGATCACGTCGGCCCCCTCCATGGCCTCGGCCGGGTCGCCGGTGATCCGGATCGCCTCGGGGATCTCGACCCCCGGCAGGTGGCGCTCGTTGCGGCGGGTCTCGGCCATGACGCGGGCGCGGTCGGGCTCGCGGACCCAGAGCCGGGCGTCGGCCCCGGAGCGCGCCAGGACCATCGCCGTCGCGGTCCCCATCCCTCCGCCCCCCAGGACGGCCACGCGCCTCATGTCACGAGCCCCCTTCATACGCCCGGTCGAGCAGGTCGACGGGGTGGACGACCTCGATCGGCAGCCCTTGCTCGCGGATCTGGCGGGCGATCTGGAGCGTGCAGCCGATGTTCCCGCTGGCGACCACCGCCGCGCCGGTCGCCTCGATGTTCGCCACCTTCCGGCGGGCCAGGCGCCGGGACATCTCGGGCTCGGTCAGGTTGTACGTCCCGGCGGCGCCGCAGCACAGCTCGCTCTCGGCGAGCGGGACCAGCTCCAGGCCGGGGATCATCGCCAGCAGCCCCCGGGGCTGGGCGCGGATCTGCTGGGCGTGGCAGAGGTGGCAGGCGTCGTGATACGTCGCCTTCACGGGGACGGCATGCGTCGGCGGGATCGGGCCCAGCTCGGCCAGGAATTCCGACACGTCCTTGACCTTCGCCACGAACCGGGCGACCCGTTCGCGCTCCTCCGGGGGCATGACGTGCCCGAGGCCCTTGAACATCGCCCCACAGCCGGCCGCGTTGACGACGATCGCGTCCAGGTCCTCGAAGTCGAACGCGTCCATGTTCCGGCGCGCCAGGTCGAGGGCCGGGGCCTCGGCGCCGGAGTGGAAGTGGATCGCGCCGCAGCACGCCTGCCCGCGCGGGACGACGACCTCGCAGCCGTTGCGGCGGAGGACGCGCGCGGTGGCCTCGGTGGTCTGGGGGGTCATCGCGTCGGTCACGCAGCCGAGGAACAGCCCCACGCGAGCCCGCCTCGGGCCGATCGCCGGCAGGACCTCCGCCAGGTTGGACGGCCGCCTCAGGGGCGGGACCATCGCCTGCATGTTCCGGAGCGTCGGCGGCAGGAGCTTGAGCAGCCCGCTCCCCTCCACCGCCTTCATCAGGCCGAGCCGCTGGAGGACGCGCACCGGCCAGAGCGCCGCGCGGACGCGTCCCGCGTAGGGGAACAGGTGGTGGAGGACGACCTTCTGGAGCCGGCTCGGGCCCTTGCCCGGCGGGGCCTTGCGGACCATCTCGATCTTGAACGGCTCGATCAGCCGGCCGTACTGGACGCCGGACGGGCAGGCGGTCTCGCACGCGCGGCAGTCCAGGCACAGCTCCAGGTGGCGGCGCACCTCCGGCCCGACCCCGAGCCGGCCGTCGACGACCGACCGCATCAGGTAGATACGCCCGCGCGGGCCGTCGTTCTCGTCGCCGTTCTCGACGTAGGTCGGGCAGCTCGCCGTGCACAGCCCGCAGTGGATGCACTGCTGGAACAGGCGATAGGGGATCTGCTCGCCGAGCCAGTCCAGGTCGACGGGCGTCTCGGCGACGGGCGGGGCGATCGGACGTTCATTCATGTGTTCGACCCTGTCCATCGTTCCTGATCGCCGCGATACGCGGGCGGCCATCCCAACGTCCTTCCCCCCTGGAGGGGGAAGGTGGCCCGGAGGGCCGGATGAGGGGGGGACGAGCGAGAAGGCCGTTGAGGTTCGAAGCGGCCCTCCGGGGCCGACGGCCGGGGCCATGCTCCCGAACTCCGACGCCCCGCGGGCAAGCTCCCCCTCATCTGACTCCTTCGGAGTCCGTCTTCCCCTTCCAGGGGGGAAGAGCGTTGACGTCGCGTCCCGCCAGGATCGGTCGAGATCCGCATCGTTCAGCCCTCGCCCGCGAACCGGCCGGGGTTCATCAGGGCGCCCGGGTCGAGCGCCGCCTTGATCTTGCGGCCCAGCGTCCAGTCGCCGCGGGGCTCGCCCCAGACGCGCAGCCGGGGCTTCCAGGCCGTCGGGCAGCGCGCGACGACGAGGTTGCCCCCGCCCGCGACCGCCGCGGCCCGCGCGGAGTCGACGGCCGTGGCCGCCTCCCCCTCGGTCCACTCGCCCAGCCCGCGCATGTGGACCACGCCGTCGCCCGCGTGGGCCTGGGTCGCCCAGCGATCGGGCGGGAGCGCGGCCAGGAACGCCGCCACGCGCGACGGCCGCATGCTCGCCGAGCAGGCCAGGGGAGCGTCCTCGGCCTGGAACTCCACGAGCGACGACCAGAGCGGATCGGCCTCCGCGTCGCGCGAGACCTCGAAGTCGCGGCCGACCTCGCGCCGGAACTGGTCGACCTGCCAGGCGACCGGCGCGGCGGCCCCCTCGATGCCCACCACCAGCGTCCACGACCCCCCCTTGATGCCGAGGGGCTCGCCGATCGCCCTCGACGCCGACGGGTTCAGCATCTCCACGGCCGTCGGCCGGATGGACGACGTGTTGAGCGCCGCGACGTGGGCGTCGAGCGGCGTGGGGGAGTCGGCGGCCAGCCAGATCAGGGCGGAGGCGGCGGGCTTGGGCCGCACGGTGAGCGTGGCCTGGGTGATGATCCCCAGCGAGCCGAGCGAGCCCGTCAGCAGCTTGGGGAAGTCATAGCCGGCGACGTTCTTCACGACCCGCCCGCCCCCCTTCACCTCGACGCCCGCCGCCGTCACGAACGAGACGCCGATGATCGAGTCGCGCGGGCGGCCCAGCGCGAACCGGCGCGGCCCGAAGACGCCCGTCGCCAGCGCGCCGCCGATCGTCGCCCGGTCGGCCCGCGGGACCTCGAACTGGAGGCGTTGGTTGTGCTCGCCGAGGATCGTCCGCAGGGCCGCGACGGTCATCCCGGCGCGGACGGTGATGGTCATGTCGGCGTGGGGATAGTCGACGACCTCGGCCAGGCCGGTCAGGTCGACCGCCGCGCCGGGGCGCGCCGGGGGCAGGCCGAAATCGAGCCCCGTCCGGCCCCCTTGCGGGTAGACGGCGCCGCTCAGGGCGGCCTCGGCTCGCACGGCGTCGCACAACTCGTCGACGGTCGTCGGGCGGTGGACGGCGGAGGCGGATCGGCCGTCGCCCAGGGGCGCGGAGTCGGCGGCCTCGGGCCAGGCGAGGCGGTCGGCCGCAGTCATGACTCGCCCCCTTCCCTCGGCGTCTCGGGGATCGCGCCGAGGATGCGCTCGACCATCCCCTGCACCTCGCGGATCGCGGAGAGGGTCGGCTCGTCGAACGCGCCGGGGTAGGCCTCGGTGAGCAGGACCTGCGGCTCCAGGGCCAGGCGGTAGAGGGCGTAGGCCAGGCGGCGGTCCAGCCCGGCGGCGTCGCGGTTCTCCTCGTCGAGCGAGCGCAGGGCGTCGAGCAGCTCGGAGGCCGTGGCGGCCGGGACGCATTCGCCGCGTCGCAGGCGGGGGAGGAACGCCGACGGGTCGCCGCCGTCGGGGCCGACGTGTTTCCAGGCGATGTCCAAGGCGCGGGGCTCCGGGGTGGGCGAGGCGGCGACGACGGGGTCGCGCGGGGGGGCCGTCTCCAGGCGGATCGTCATCGGCGGGGCGGGCTCGGCGACGGCCGGGGCGGACCCGTCCCAGTCCTCCATCTCCGGGAGCCGCACCAGCGGCACAACGACGTTCCCGGCGGCCTCCCCCGGGCCGTGCTCGGCCTGGCCGTCCCGCCACTCGGCGAGGTAGCCGGGATCGCCGGCGATCGCCGCGAGCCCCTTCAGCGGGCCCCGCTTCGATTCGACCTCGGCCATCTGCCGGCGGGTCCGCTCCTCCTCCAGCGACCGCGCCAGCAGCAGGGCGCAGTACTCCTGCATCGTGGGGACCTCGTACCGGTCGGCCAGCTCCTGGGCCAGATCCAGCAGGCTCCCCGGGAGGTAGAGCGTCAGGCGGTGGACCTCGTCCTCATAGCCGGGGAGCTTGTGCTCGCCCGACCGGAAGACGGGGGGGAGGCGGCGCCAACGCGAGTACTTGTTCCTGTCGCCCAAGGCAGCGGCCCCCCAAACGTCTCGCGGGACGTCGGGTCGCCGCGCTTTCCCTATCATACCGCTTCCGCCCGCGCGTGCGAGCCGGTCACGCCGGCGCGCGGCGGCCGGGGGAGGTCCGCTCGATGCAGTGGCCGCCGACGGGGATCTTCTTGTGGGGGCTGCACCGGCCGTCGGGGTTCAGGGCGTCGTGGACGGCGGTCATGGCGGCGAGGTCGTCGGGGCTGAACAGCTTGGGCATCATGCCGATCTTCTCCACGCCGATGCCGTGCTCGCCGGTGACGCTCCCCCCCAGGCGGATGCACTCGTCCAGGATCTCGTGGCTGGCCTGGAGGGCCCGCTTCACCTGGCCGGGGTCCTGCTCGTCGAACATGATGATGGGGTGGAGGTTGCCGTCGCCGGCGTGGAAGACGTTGGCGATCCGGACGCCGCAGCGCTCCGAGACCCCCTCCATGAACCGGAGGATGTGGGGCAGGGCGGTGCGCGGGACCACGCCGTCCTGGGTGCAGAAGGTGGGGGTCACCCGGCCGATCGCGCCGAAGGCCATTTTCCGGGCTTTCCAGATGGCCTTGTACTCGGGCACCTCGCGGGTCCGCCAGGCGATCGCCTTGTCGATCGCGCCGCGATGGGCCGCGACGATCTCGGCGATGGCCTCGGCCTCGCGGTCCATGGCGGCCTCGACGCCGTCGACCTCGATGATGAGCACGGCCCCGGAGTCGAGCGGGAAGCCGAGGTTGTACGCCGCCTCGACGGCCCGGATCATGATGTTGTCGATCATCTCCAGCGCCGCGGGGACGATCCCGGCGGCGACGATCCCGGAGACGGCCTCCACGGAGTCCTCGACCGTCGGGAAGACGGCGAGCAGGGTCCGCCCGGCCTCGGGGTCGCGGCTGAGGCCGACGGTCACCTTCGTCACGATGCCGAACGTCCCCTCGCTGCCGACGAGCAGGCCGGTCAGGTCGAGCCCCGGCTGGTCCGCGACCACGCCGCCGATCTGGACGACCTCCCCCTCGGGCGTGACCAGTTCCACGCCCCGGACGTGGTTGATGGTCACCCCGTACTTGAGCGTGTGCGGCCCGCCGGCGTTGGTCGCGACGTTCCCGCCGATGGTGCAGGCGGTCTGGCTCGACGGGTCGGGCGCGAAGTGGACGCCCGTGCCCGCCAGCGCCCGCGTCAGCCAGACGTTGACCACGCCGGCCTCGACGATCGCGTAGCGGTCGCGGGCGTTGACCTCGACGATCCGCTTCATCCGCGTCAGGCTGATCATCACCCCGCCGCCGACCGGGAGCGTCCCCCCGGCCAGGCTCGTCCCCGCCCCGCGCGGCACGAACGGGACGTCGTGCCGGTTGCAGAGCTTCACGACCCCGACCACCTCCTCCGTCGACGTCGGGAAGACCACCACGTCCGGCACGTTCTTCTCGATGACGTAGCCGTCGCACTCGTACACGACCAGCTCGTCATGCCGATGCAGCACCCCCTCCGCCCCCAGCAGGGCGGTGAGGTCGTCGACGAGGGAAGGGGCGGCGGTGGTGGAAGTGGTGGCCATGCGGTCTGATTCCTAACGGCCTTCCCCCCTGGAGGGGGAAGGTGGCCCGGAGGGCCGGATGAGGGGGGGACGAGCGAGACGGCTTCCGGAGTTCGAACGGCCCTTCCGGCTGTTGGCAGTGGCGGAGCCCCGGGCTCCGAGGCCTCCCGGGTAGGCGAGGAAGCCATGGGGAGATTCGAAGTTAGCCGACTCCGCCTTCGCGACGAAAAGCGACGATCGCTTCCACGACCGCCCCAACGTCCGCGATGACGTCGTCGTTTGATATGCGAAACACCTGGAGATGCCTGGCCTCCATCCAGGCGTCGCGGTCTCGGTCGTAGTCACCTCGATCGGCGTGACTGTCGCCGTCGAGTTCAATCACGAGCCGTCGCGCCGGTTCGTGGAAGTCGGCGATGTAAGGGCCAATCGGCGCTTGCCGCCGGAAGCGGTAGCCGAGGCCTCGCAATTGACGAAGCTCCCGCCACAGGGCGCGTTCCGGCTGGGTCATCTCGCGGCGCAACCGCCGGGCTCGACCCAGCATCGTATCCTCCCCCACATCTTCCGGCGAAGCGGCCATGCGGCACCCCGATCTCGGCTGATGAGCTTCTGGCCGACGCGAAACGGTCTTCCCCCCTGGTGGGGGAAGACTGACTCCGAAGGAGTCAGATGAGGGGGAGCTGCCCGGGGAGCTTCGGAATTCGAAGCACCGCCCAAGCCAACGCCCCGGAAGGCCCCTTCAAGCTCAGCAGGTTGTGCCGCTCGTCCACCCCCTCATCCGGCCCTCCGGGCCACCTTCCCCCTCCAGGGGGCAAGGCCGTTAGGATTCTATTCTATCTTGCGCCGCCCCCAGGCGTAGCCCCTCGTCGCCTTGCCCGATTCGCCCCGATCGGGTAGGTTCCGCCATCGACCATCGCGGACACGTCACCGATCGAGCGAAGGGGGGCCGGCATGGACGCCAGCATCCGAGAGCGCGCGGCCGACGCGGGGGGCCTGGGCCTCGCGACCGACTCCCCCGACGCCTTGCCCCCGGCGCTGGCCGGGCTGCGGATCGCCCTGGTGCACGACTGGCTCACCGGCATGCGCGGGGGGGAGAAGTGCCTGGAGGTCCTCTGCCGGGCGTTCCCCTCGGCGCGGCTGTACACGCTGATCCATCGCCGCGGCTCCACCAGCCCGGCGATCGAGGCGATGGCGATCCGCACGTCGCCCCTGCAACGGGCGCCGGGGGTCTTCCGCTACTATCGACAACTGCTGCCGATCATGCCGGCGGCGGCGGCGACGTGGCGGCCGAAGGACGTCGACCTCGTCGTCAGCCTGAGCCATTGCGTGGCGAAGGCGGTCCGCGTGCCGGCCGGCGTGCCGCACGTCTCCTACTGCTTCACCCCCATGCGCTACGCCTGGCAGGGGCGCGACGCGTATCTCGAAAGCTGGGCCGACCGCCCCGTCCGCCGCGCCGTCGCGCGGGGCCTGCTGGACCGCCTGCGCGACTGGGACCGCGCCACCGCCGCGCGGGTCAGCCGTTTCGTCGCCATCTCGGAGACGATCCGGGGGCGAATCGCCGAGTGCTACCACCGCGACAGCACCATCATCGAGCCCCCCGTCGACACCGACTATTACCGGCCCGACCCGGCCGCGACGCGCGAGGACTTCTACCTCGTCGTCTCCGCGCTGGTGCCGTACAAGCGGGTCGACCAGGCGGTCGCCGCGTGCCGGCGGACGGGGAAGCGGCTGATCGTCATCGGCGCGGGGCCTGACCGCGCGCGGCTGGAGGCGCAGGCCGGGCCGGAGACGACCTTCCTCGGCTGGCAGTCGGACGAGGCGATCCGCGACCACTACCGCCGCTGTCGCGCCTTGTTGTTCCCCGGCGAGGAGGACTTCGGCATCGTCCCCGTCGAGGCGCTGGGCTGCGGCTCGCCGGTGATCGCCCTGAACCGCGGCGGCGCGGCCGAGTCGGTCCCCGCCGCGTGCGGCCGGCTGTACGACGCCCCCACGACCGACGCCCTCGCCGCCGCCATCGACGCCTGGGAGGCCGAGGGTCGCCCCCACGACGCGGCCCTCGCCCGCGGGCGAGCCGAGTCGTACGCCCTCCCCGTCTACCGCCGCCGGCTCCTCAACCTGCTGGCCGAGGTCGTCTCCGCCAAGGACCGCCATCCCGGCGTCCCCCGCCCCCACATCGCCGCGCCGGCCGCGCGGAAAAGCTGAACGGCCTTCGTCGCTCGGGCGTCCCCTCTCCCGGCGGGAGAGGGGACCGGAGTTACACATCACCGCCCGGCCGCCGCCTGCTCGGGGGCGGCGACGCGCGGGACGGATTCGAACAGGGCGATCAGGTCGGCGATCTCCTGGTAGGAGAGCGTGTCGAGCAGGCCCTCGGGCATGACCGAGGTCGGCGAGGCCTGCTCCTCGGCGATCTCGTCCTTCGGGATCGAGACCTTGGAGCCGTCGGACAGCAGGAGGACCAGCGTCGGGCCGTCGTTGACGATCGGCATGCCGCCGACGACCCGGCCGTCGTCGGTCGCCACGAGCAGCGGCTTGTACTGGTCCGAGATGATCTTCGACGGCGAGACGATCGAGTCGAGGATGTCGACCGGCTGGAACCGGCTGCTGACCGTCGTCAGGTCCGGGCCGAGGCCCTGGCCTTGCTCGCCGAACTTATGGCAGTCGAGGCAGCGGACCTTGGCGATCACGGCCTTGCCGCGCTCGGGGGAGGCGGTCTTCATCACGTCGGCCTGGAGGACGTTCTTCACCAGGTCGGCCAGGTCGCGCGCCTTCGTCGCGGCGACGACCTCGGTCGTCTCGGGGCCGTCGGGGAACTTCTCGCGATAGGCGACGTCCCAGAACGCGACCTCGTCCTCGAACGAGCCCGCGGCCTCCCTCGGCGGCCGGCCGATCCAGCGCCGCGCGACCTGGCGGACCGCCATGCGCAGCGTCGGCGGCGAGCGGCGGGCCAGGCGGATCAACGCGGCCGGCGCCTCGGCCCCCTCGGGGATGGCGTCGACCCGGCCGACCGCGTGCAGCGTCAGCCGCAACGTGTTCTCGTCCCTGGAATCGAGCGCCGAGGCCAGGATCGGCAGGTCGTCCTTCGAGGGCCGCTCGGCCAGCGCCCGGATCAGGCGGTCGCGGCTGGCCGGGTCGGCCTCCAGCAGCGAGCGGAGCGCCACGCGCGCCTCTTCGCCGGGGCTCCTCCCCAGCTTCTCCAGGATGGTCGACTTCAGGTCGTCGGCGTGGGGCCCGCCGACCTTCGCGGAGACGAGCCGGTTGTAAAGCCCCGCCAGCGCCTCGACGGCCGTCGGGTCGTTCGCGACGTCCAACTCGCGGGCCAGGACGCGGGTCGGGAACGGGTGCTCGGCCCCCCGCGCCAGCAGGTCGGCGCGCTCCTCGGCGGTCAGCACGTCCAGCCACTCGCGGGCCATCATGTCCAGGAACCCGAGGTAGCTGTAGCCGCCGTCCCAGGCGCTGGCGCGGTCGAACCAGGCCCAGAATCGCGACTTGGCCTCCGGGGTCCAGCCCGTCTTGATGACCCGCAGGCAGTAGGCGTCGTGGATCTGCGAGTCCGTGTCGGCCACGGCGTCCTGGTGGTCCAGCAGCGCGGCGACGGCCGCCGGCTCGTCCAGGAACGCCAGGAGCTTGGCGACCTCGCGGTTCAGCGGCGTGTCGGCCTTGCCGGAGAACATCGCCAGCAGCCGGGCGCGGAAGTCGGCCGAGATCGGCGCCTCGGCCTTGCTCGGGCCGAGCAGGTACGTCAGCTGGATCAGCCGCAGCAGGTCGACCTGGAGCGCCGGGTCGAGCGTCTCGCGCAGCAGTACCAACTCGCGGTCGAGGAGGCTCGCCTGCGCGGCCTGGTCGAGCGTCGAGGCGCGGACCAGCGCGAGCATCCCCTCCAGCCTCGCGCGAGGGCTCTCCAGGGAGAGGAGCGCGTCGCGGAACCGGGCCGGCCCGGCGTGCTCCACGGCCGTGCGGGCCGTCGATCGCAGGAAGCGGTCGGGGTCGGCCAGCAGCGGCAAGAGGGCGGGGACGGGGATCGTCTCGGCCGGCTGTTGCATCAGCGACTCGCAGGCGTGACGGCGGACGAACGGGTCGGCGTCGGCCAGCGCGGACGTCAGAGCCTCGCGGGAGGCGTCGGTCGCGTGGTAGGCCAGCAGCGAGACCGCGCGGGCGCGAACGTCCGCGTCCCGGTCGGCCGTCAACGCGACGAGCAGCGCCTCGGACGGCCCCGGCCCGTGGACCGAGAGGGCGTCGAGCGCCCGGACCCGCCGCGCGGGCGGGGTCTGGCCGGAGGCGTCGCGCGCCGCCGCCTCGAGCTTGCCGGCCCAGGCGTCGGCGTTCGCGGCCTTGATCGCCCCGACCTTCTTCCGGGCGAAGCTGGAGAGGGGCGAATCGACGTCGAGCGCCTCGGCCACCCAGTCGGCCGGCGCGGGCCTCGTCGCGGGGGGCGCGGTCGACTTCAGGCGGAACAGGCCCCCCTGCGTGCCGCGGCCGCCGGTCGAGAAGTAGACGCAGCCGTCCGGGCCCACCTCGATGTCGGTGCAATTCAGCGGCTGCCCGCTCACCAACTCCTTCGCCTTGGCGCGATACGTCGACCCCTCGGGCGTCATCGCGACCGACAGGACGCGGCCCTGCGACCAGTCGCAGAGGAGCATCTGGTCGCGGCATTCCTCGGGGAACTGGGAACCCTGGTAGAACGTCACCCCGGTCGGGCTGCCGCGGCCGAGGTCCAGCGTGGTCGGGAGGCTGTCGAAGTAGTAGTCCGGCCAGACGGCCGAGCCGTTGCGCCAGCCGAACTCGGCCCCGATGGGGCAGTGGTTCACGCGGACGGGGCGATACCAGGGGACGCCCAGGTCCCACTCCATGTCGCTGTCGAAGGCGAAGATCTGGGCCTTCGCGTTGAAGGCGAAGTCGTACTGGTTGCGGAACCCGGCCACGATCCGCGTCCAGGTCTTCCCCATGTCGTCGCTGCGGTAGATCTCGCCGCCGGGCGCGAGGACGCCGGCCGCGTGCCCGCGCGAGTCGTTCATGTGCGGCAGAAGCTCCCCCTCGTAGGCGACGTTCACCGGGCTGGCCGGGTCGATCGGCGGCTTGAGGTGCGAGTGGTTGCCGCTGTTGTAGTACAGCCGGCCGTCGGGCCCGACCATGATCGCGTGCGGGCCGTGCTCGCCCATGCCGCCGTCGACGCCGCGGAGCAGCTCGGCCTTCTCGAAGACGCCGTCTTTGTCCTCGTCGGTCAGGCGGTGGATGCCGTCCCCCTCGGGCCCCTTGCCGACGGCGAACAGCACGTCCTCGTGGAAGTGGAGCCCCTGGCAGTTGGTCACGACCGAGGCGATCGCGACGGCCGACTCGTAGCGGCCGTCGCCGTCGGCGTCGACCAGGCGGGCGATCGGCCCGCGCTCGATGGAGACGCAGGGGGCGCCGTCGGGGTCGAAGGTGAAGGCGACGACGGAGCCGGTCACGCCGTGGGTCGCGGCGGTCTCGACGGCGAAGCCCTCGGCGGCCTTGAAGCGGTCGGCGGCGTCGCCCAGCCCCTGGGCCAGCCGGCCCCAGGGCTCGACGCCGAACTCGCCGAAGTCGGCCGCGGCTTGCCACGACGAATCGTCGAAGTCGGGCATCTTCCAGGCGTCGCCGGTCGGGGCCTCGGCGGTCGCCTTCCACGACGGGTTCGTGTGGACCGGGGCGCCCTGGCCCAGCGGCAGCACGCCGCCGGCGACCAGGAAGCCGGCCAGCCCTGGGGCCTCGTTGGACGCCCACGCCGAGAGGACGTGCCGGCCGGTCTCGACCTCCACGTCGACCCGCGAGGGATTCCGCCAGTCGTCCCCGGCGGCGATCTTCTTGCCGTCGAGGTACAGCTCGAAGGCGTTGTCCGCGGCGGCGAACAGGGCCAGCCGAGACGGCTCCTTCACCAGGATCGTCTTGCGGAAGTAGCTGGTCTCCGCCGGGACGTCCCTGCCCTCCGCGCCGGCCCGCCAGATCCAGTGGGGCGCGGCGGCCTCCTGGCCGTCGGCCGCGGCGGCCCCCAGCGCCCAGGCCGCGCACGCGGCCAGCAGCGTCCCGCGACGGGCCCAGGCCCCGCGGCGACGGTCGTCTCCCCGCTCCATGCGCATCTCCAACGAGGGATCTTCAGGGTCGATGGACCGGACGCGCCCGGGGCGTCAGGCCTCCGGGGGGCGCGAGGCCTTCTCGACGAGGCCGCTGACGCCCGTCCGTCGCCGGAGTTCCGCCTCCACGTCGTCCCACGGGATGTCGTGGTAGCCCAGCATCACGGCGGCGTGGAAGACCAGGTCGGCGACCTCCTTGACCAGGTGCTGGCGCCCGGCGTCCCCCGGCTCGTCCCCGGCCTCGACGACCTCGGCGGCCTCCTCGACGATCTTGCCGCCGATGGTCGCCACCCCCCCGTCCATCAGCTTCTTGACGTAGGACGTCTGGCCCGTCGCCCCCGCCTTGCGCTCGGCGATCACCGCCATCAACTCCGTCATCACCGACGATCCCGCCATGATCCACGCTCCGCCTTCACGACGACCCGAGATGGGAGGCGGACGCCTCGCGCCCGCCCTGCTGGACGACCAGGATACCACCCCCGCCGCCCGATCGACAGGATTTCCGGCGCGACGCCGCGCGCGGCCGTCGCGGGGCGTCACTCCCGGGCCGAGCCGTTCCCGAAGAGTTCCTCCATGCGACGCGCGCGGTAGTCGAAGATGGTCTCCACGTCGCGCCTGACGGTCCAGGCGTGGACGAGGCGGCCGATCGGGCCGAAGCCCAGGGCGTAGCGGACCTCGTCATGGACCATCGTCCCGCCGTCGACCGATTCGAACCGATGCGTGTGGCGCCAGAGCTTGTACGGGCCACGGAGCTGGACGTCGACGAACTGGCGCGGGGGATCCCACTCCTGGATCTCCGTGAGCCAGCCCATCGGGAGCCCGCGCAGGCGGATCCGGTAGCGGATCCTCGTCCCGGCCTTCATCTCGATCGGCCCGGTCGCGAGGATGCGGAACCCCAGCCAGGGGGGCGTGATGGCCTCCAGGTTCCTCGCGTCCGAGAAGAACTCGAAAACCTCGTCGATCGGCCGGGGGAGCCACTGTTCGCGACGCAGGACGTGCTCGACCACGCTCGGGTCCCTCTCGGTGTCGTGGGGTTCGCTCGAATCAGCCCGCGTCCTCGGGACGCCGGCGCAGCCAGTGGATGAAGTCGGTCGCGGCGGGCTCGCCGCCGGCCGCGCGGACCAGCATGGCGATCTGGCCGCGGTGGTAGTGGGAATGGCCGTAGAGCTGCACCAGCAAATCCTCGGCCGCGTTCCGGCCGGACGAGCCGTCGGACAGGCGATAATCGACGGCCCGCGCCAGCTCATCGTCGTCGAGCTTCTCCAGGTACGCGGCCCAACGCCCCTCGACCTCGCCCCAGTCGGCTGCGACGTCCTCGATCCGCGCGTCCCGCGGGAACACGACGACGGGACCGGCCTCCTCGCCGACGATCCGCGCCAGCCAGATCCGCCGCGCGGCGACGACGTGGGCGAGCAGGTCGACGGCCTTGCGATACTCGGGGCCGTCGCGTCGGGCCTCGGGGACGGTCGCCAGCGAGGCGAAGACGTGGGAATGGGCGTCGCGTTCGTAGTCGAACCAGCGTCGGAATCGGGCGGAGAGTCCATCGGCCATGGGCGGTCTCCTCGGTCGGTCGCCGCGAACCCCGTCCGGGTTCGGGCCCCGCGTTGGTATCATGGGCGTCCGGAACGATCAGGCGAGCGAGGATCGATCATGCCCGAGAGCGTCCCCAACATCCAGATGAGCGAAGCGACGGCGGCGGCGGGGGAGGGGGGCGAGCGGCCGCGCTGGACGTGGAAGGGCTCGATCCTCGTCTTCCTCGCGGCGACGGCGGCCATGGTCCCGACCGCCGGCGACTTCGGCGTCACCTGGGACGAGCCGGCCTACCGCTACAGCCAGGTGATCTCCGCCCAATGGTGGCGACAGTGGGCCGAAGTCTGGTCGTGGGACGACGTGAAGGCGCAGGTCGACCCCGACGCCCTCCTCTACTACTGGCCCTACGCGCGCTACGGCATTAACTTCCACCCGCCGCTCGCCGGCCAGGCGAGCCTCGCGGGGCACGCCGTCTTCGGCCACTGGATGAAGGATTACCCCTCGCGACGCATGGGCTCGATCCTGGAGTTCGCCGCGGCGATCGCCATCGGCTGCCATTTCCTCGCCCGGCGATACGGGCCGGCGACGGGGCTGGTGATGGCGGGTTCGCTCCTGCTGATGCCGCGCGTGTACGGCCAGGCGCACCTGCTGGACACCGACATCCCCGGCATGTTCCTCTGGGCGGCCGCGGCGCTGGCATTCTGGAACGGCCTGAGCGACCCCGGCGGTCGGGGCTGGCGGGTGCTGGTCGGCGTGCTGCTGGGGCTGGCGTTCCTGGAGAAGATGGCGGCGGTCGGCGTGCTCCTGCCGCTGATGGCGTGGCTGATCGCGACCCGGCTCCCGCTGGCGTTCACCCGCAAGGCGGGCCGCGGCGCGTGGATCGACGCGGCGGTCACGCTCGTCCCCATGCTCCTGATCCTGGGCCTGGCGTTCGTCGAGATCCAGCTCCTCCAGCGTCGGCTGCCCCCTCCCGCTCAGGCCGACCTGTTCTTCCAGATCGGGACGCGACCGGAGGCCACGCTGCCGGGCGTGGTGCTGGCGATCCCGGCGGCCGTCTGGGGGCTGCGTCGGCTGCTGGCGCGATGGCGGCCGACCAGTCGAATCTGGGGCGTCGACCGCCCCGGCCTGGAGACGTTCGCGGCGATCCTGGCCTTCGCGCCGCTGGTGGGGTGGCTCGGCAACCCCGCCTGGTGGCGCGAGACGATGATCCGCATGACGCACTACTACACCCTGAGCAACGACCGCCAGGGCGCCCTCCCGGACATCCTGATCCTCTATGCCGGCCAGATCTACAAGTACAGCCTCCCCTGGGACAACGGCTGGTTCCTCGCGGCGATCACCGTCCCGCCGACGATCCTGGCGGCCGGGCTGGCGGGCGTCGTCTGGGGCCTGAGGCGCGCGCGGACCGATTGGCTGCCGCTCTATTTCCTGGTCCACATGGCGACCCTCCCCGCGCTCCGGATGCTCCCCACCCCGGCGCACGACGGCGTCCGGCTGATGATGCCGACGTTCTTCTTCCTCGCCTGCTTCGCCGGCTGGGGGGCCGTCTGGGTCGGCGCGGCGGTCGCGCGGCGGATCCGCTGGGGGGCGTCGCTGACCTTCGCGACGGTCCTCGCGCCGGCGCTGGTCGCCCTCGTCGCGATCCATCCTTATGAGTTGTCGTATTACAACGCCCTGATCGGGGGGACGCCGGGGGCCTGGCGTCGCGGCTACGAGCTGACGTACTGGTACGACGCCTTCACGCCCGCCGTGATCGCCGACATGAACCGGCTGCTGCCCCCCGACGCCGAGCTGGACCACCTGAACCCCAAGACGGAGACCTCGATGCAGGTCTTCCACGACCTGCAATCCCTGGGGCACCTGCGCCCGGACATCCGGCTCGGCCGCCGCGGCGCCGAGCGGTTCCCGCACGTCGTCCTGTTGACGCAGGACTCCAAGGCCACGGCGTTCACGCGGCTGCTGTTCGCGATGGAGCCGTGGTACGCCTCGACGCCGCCGCAGGTCGGCGGCCTGCGCGTGGCGACCGTGGCGGAGCCGAAGGCCGTCGCGCGCGCCTGGGCGCTCAGCCTGCTGGCCGACGGCCCCGGCATCCCCCGGGCGAACGAGCCGCGCGCGCCGGAGTGGGTCCGGTCCTCGCTGCCGGTCCTCAAGCGGTTCTGGGGCGAGGGCCTCCAGCCCGACGCGCCGCTGGGGCTCAATCGCGGCGTGTTCGACTGGGCGCGGAACGACCCCGAGGGCCTGAAGGCCGCCGCTCGTCGGATCGCGTCGGAGGAAGGGGTCGAGGAGGATCCGGCCGCCGCCCGGCTCGGCCGGCTGCTGGTCCCGGTCGTCGACGGCCGCGCCGACGCCATGCGCCGGAACCTCCTGGACCAGCTCCTGGGCGTCCGCCCCGAGGCGCTGGTCGAGGCCGTCGCGATCCTGACCGACCGCCCCGACGACGTCGCCGCCGTGCTCACCCGATACGGCTACACCGACCCGGCGACCGTCGGCGGCTACCTGGACCGGGAGCTGGCCGGGGGGGGGGAATGAGGGCCGAGAGTTCTCGGTAAATCCCGGCGGCCTCGGATGTGGAAAGTCTTCCCCCCTGGTGGGGGAAGACAGACCGCGAAGCGGTCAGATGAGGGGGGCCAACCCGCCGAGTCTCGGGGTTCGGAGCTTGGCCCAGGCCGTCGGTCGTGGGGAAGTTCCCATGAACTCCGCCGGTTGTCTCGCTCGTCCCCCCCTCATCCGGCCCTTCGGGCCACCTTCCCCCACCAGGGGGGAAGGCCGTTAAGATCGTCTTGCCAGGATCATCGCCGCGAGGTCACTCCTCCTCGATCCCCGCGCGCGACTTCTGGTAGCGGTCGACGACCTGCTGCTGGACGTTGGGCGGCACGGGCTCGTAGCCTTGCATCTCCATGGTGAACGCGCCCTGGCCGGACGTCATGCTCTTGAGGGTCGTGGCGTAGGAGAGCATCTCGGCCAGCGGGACGACGGCCTGGATGCTCTGGAGGCCGCCGGGGAGCGCCTCCATGCCGGTGATGTGGCCGCGCCGGGTGGACATGTCGGCCGAGACGTCGCCGAAGAACGACGCCGGGGCGGTCACCTCCACCGAGACGATCGGCTCCAGCAGCGCGGGGCGGGCCTTCTCGAACGCCTTGCGGAAAGCCCAGTCGGCGGCCGTCTTGAACGCCTGCTCGGAGCTGTCGACCGGGTGGTCCTTGCCGAAGTAGACCTCGACTTCCACGTCGACCACCGTGTTGCCGGAGAGGATCCCCTTCTCCAGCCGCTCGCGCACGCCCTTCTCCACGGCCGGGATGTACTGGTTCGGGATCACGCCCCCCTTCACGGCGTCGATGAACGTGAAGCCCTTGCCGCGCTCGGCGGGGCGCACGCGCAGGTGGACCTCGGCGAACTGCCCCCGGCCGCCGGTCTGCTTCTTGTGACGATGGTCGGCCTCGGCCGGGGCGGTGATGGTCTCCAGGTACGGCACGTGGGGGATGTGCGTGGTCATCTCCAGCTTGTAGCGGTTCTTCAGCCGCTGCTGGATGACGTCCAGGTGCAGGTCGCTCATCCCGGAGATGACCAGCTCGTGCGTCTGGGCGTCGCGACGGATCGTGAAGGTCGGGTCCTCGTCGGCGATCTTGGCCAGGCCGGCGGAGATCTTCGCCTCGTCCTCGCGGGCCTTCGGCACCACGGCGCGCGGGACCATCGGCGTGGGGAAGTGGATCGGGTTGGCCCGCAGGCGGGGGACCGTCGCGTTGCCGCCGACGTTGCTCACCGTGTCGCCGACGTGCAGGTCCTCGAACTTGGCGACGGCCACGATGTCGCCGGCGATCGCCTCCGGAACCTCCTCCTGCGCCTTGCCCTGCATGACGTAGACGTGCCCGGCCTTCGCCGTCTTGCCGCTGCGGAGGTTCACCAGCGTGGTGTCGGGCGCGACCCGCCCGGCCAGGATCCGCAGGAAGCTCAGCTTGCCCATGAACTGGTCGTTGGCCGTCTTGAAGACCTGCGCCACCAGCGTCCCGTCCTCGACCGGCAGGATCTCCTCGTCCCCCTCCTCGGCCCCCTCCTCGCTGGTGCCGTAGCGGTGGACGTCCTCCGGGTTCAGCCCGCAGGCGGCGATCAGGTCCAGCAGCTCCTTGAGCCCCAGGTCCTTCTTGGTGCAGACGCACAGGACCGGGATCAGCGTGCCGGCCGCGATCTCGTCGTGGGCCGCCTTGCGCAGCTCCTCCGCGCCGATCGCCTCCCCCTCCAGGTAGCGCGTCATGAGCGCCTCGTCGGCCTCGACGATCTGCTCGACGACCATCCGATAGGCCTCGGTCGGCGGCAGGGGGCACTCGGGGGGATCCTCGTCGTGGTCGCGGATCACGTCGACCAGGCCGGCGAACTCGGGGCCCTGGCCGACCGGGACGTTGAACGGGACGCACGAGGGGCCGAAGGTCTCGCGGATCGACTCCAGGAGGGCCGGGTAGTCGACGTTCTCGGCGTCCATCTTCGTGACGGCGATGAACCGGCCCAGGCCCCGGCGCCTGGCCTCGTTGAACAGCCGGCGGGTGTTCATCTCGATCCCGGCGGGGGCGGAGACCGTCAGGACGACGTTCTCGACGGCCGCCAGCGCGCTGATGGCGCCGCCGATGAAGTCGGGGTAGCCGGGCGAGTCGACCAGGTGGACCTGGCGGCCGTCCCAGGCCAGGTGGCCGAGGTTGCAGTCGATCGTGATGTGCCGCTTCTTCTCCTCGTCATCGTAGTCGAGGGTGCTCGTCCCGTCGTCCACCGATCCCTTGCGCGGCGTCGCGCCGGCGATGTAGAGCAGGGCGTCGGCGAGGGTGGTCTTCCCCGACGCCCCATGTCCGGCCAGCGCGACGTTCCTGATGTCCTTGACGTGATAGGCCGTTGTCATGGCTGTCGTCCTTCCGAGAGGGGTGAGCGACGCATCGCGACGAAGGCGCGTCGGCCTGGCTCGGCGCGCGACGGGGCGCGACCGAAGCCGACGCGTCGGCGGCCGTCCGATCCGGATCCGGTGATGTCTCGACGCCCGGAACGAGGCGCGAAAATCAGCCTTCGCTCAGGGGCGGTTGGACGCCCGCCCCGCGCGCTCCACGGCGTCTCTCAGCGTGAACTTGCCCTCGTAGAGGGCCCGACCGACGATGCAGCCGGCCACCGGGATGCTCGCCGTCCGCTCGACGTCGGCGAGTTCGCCGACGCCTCCCGAGGCGATCACCGGCGTCTTCACGCGGCGGCACAGCTCGGCCGTCGCGTCCAGGTTCGGCCCTTCCAGGGTGCCGTCGCGCGCGATGTCCGTGTAGATGATCGCCGCCAGCGGCAGGCCGTCGAACCGCGCGGCCAGCTCGGCCGCGGGGACGTCCGACGTTTCCAGCCAGCCGCCGACCGCCACCATCCCGTCCCTCGCGTCGAGGCCCAGGACGAGCCGCCCCGGGTGCTTCTCGGCCATCGAACGGAACCACTCGGGATCCCGCAGCGCCTGCGTGCCGACGATGACCCGATCGAGCCCGGCCTCGAGCCAGGTCGCGATCGTCGCCTCGTCGCGCACCCCCCCGCCGAGCTGGCAGGGGACCGAGACCGAATCCAGGATCGACCGCACGGCTTGGACGTTGACCGGCTTGCCGGCCTTCGCCCCGTCCAGGTCGACCAGGTGGATCCGCTCCGCGCCCTCGGAAACCCAACGCCCGGCCATGGCCGCGGGATCGTCCCCGAAGACGGTCTCGCGGTCGTAGTCACCCTGCTGGAGGCGGACGCACATTCCGCCGCGCAGGTCGATGGCCGGGATCACTTGCATGGGGATTCACCGAAACGAAAAGACGGTCTTACCTGAAATCAACTCTAGCCGCGCCGACCGGCGGTCGCAAGGACCGACCGGGGCCGAGTCGCGGCGGCGTCCGGACCACCCGCGGGAACGTCGCCGGCCGCCTCGGGGGCGGAGTCCGCCGACGCGTCGGCGCCCGGCCATTCGGCGTCGCGGACGGCTCCGGCGCCGGGTCGCGGGCCAGCGCGGGGGCCAGTTCCTCCACGTCCGGGACGCCCAGCCCGGCGGCCGTCGGGGAGACGCCGTTCGTCACGCCCCGGAAGGCGGCGGTCCCGGCCAGGGCGTAGAGCGCGGGGAGCGTCTGGGAAGGTCCGTCCAGGCTCCCTTTCCCCTCCAGCGCGCGGCCCTGGTTGACCATCGCCACGATGGCGGCCCACGCGGGCGCCCCCAGGCTGGTCCCGCCGGAAGTCCGCCATCCCCCCTCGGACGCGCCCGGCGGCGTGTGGTAGACCGCCACGCCGGTCGCCGGGTCGCCGAGGAACGCGACGTCCGGCGTGGTCTTCCTGGCCCCCGGCTGGAACGCCGCCTGATAGCCCGGCCTCGCGGCGAATCGGGCGGGCCCGCTGGCGCTCCCGGACCAGAGCGATTCCGAGAGCACTCCTCCGCCGGGGCCGAGCGTCACGGCGGTCCCCCCCACGCCCACCACGTTCGGCGAGCTGGCCGGGTACATCGCGCCGCCGGCCGCCCCATGGTCGCCGCTGGCGGCGACGAAGGTCACGCCGACGTGCCCCGGGGGGGTCGTGAATCGAGGATCGTAAACGTGCTGGCCCGACGATTCGGCGAACCCGAAGCTCATCGAGACGACCGTCACGTCGGGGATGTTCCGCGCGACGTCGATGGCGGCGAGGACGTCGTCGCCGGAGTCGGACCTGGCCTCGACCAGCACGATCGACGCGCCCGGCGCCAGGGCGTGGGCCCACTGCACATCCATGGCCGATTCCGCCGCCCAGGTCGCGTCGGTCGAGTCCCCCGCGAGGTTCACGACCGTCACGTCGGCCGTCGGCAGACCGAACGCCCGGTCGAAGACCTCCAGGTCGGACAGCAGGTTCGGGTTGTGGTACGACGCGACGATGGCGATCGTCTGCCCCGACCCGTCCCACGCGACCCCGTCGAACCCATAGGCCGCGCGGACCTGGGCCGGCGTGTAGCCGGAGAGCAGCCGACGATCCTCCATCCCCTCGACCCGCGGGGCGAGGCGACGTCGCCGCGCGATCTTCCCCATCGGCCGGTCCTCCGACGATTCGGCCGTCCCCGCCGGGGCGATCCCTCGTCCCCACGCGCGCCGGGCGCGGTCCTTCACCGTGGAGCATGGCCGACGATTCGTCGCGGGGTCGGATTCCGTCGCGGATTCCCGGAGTCCTCCGGGCGCTGGCGCGGATGGGCGGGATGATGACGCCAGGGCCGACCCGCCGGAGAGGCGGCTCGGGCGGGCGGAGCCAGATCGGGATTTTTCTTCGAGAGCATGAAATCTCGCCGCCCGGCCCGCGGAGCTTACTGGCGAGAGGTTCCCATGCTCCTTGGCAATTCGACGGCATCGAAAACGGCCACGGTGCCCATGTGGCCGAAGGACGACGGACCTACGGGACGCAAGTCGGTGCATGCGTGCGCTTGGCCGGGTCTCGCCAGCCGGCGCGCGAGGCACCAGCATAGGGTGCCCCCAAGGGGAGAGGGACTGTTCGCGGATCAGCGCCGCCAGCTGACCGCCATGCCCCCGCGGCGGGCCGTCGTCATCCCCGAAGGGCGATTGGAAACCACTTCGAAAATGACGAACGACGCCAACTTCCTCGCGACGCAACTCGCCATGGGGTCACGCCATGCGGCGAATCAAGCGTGGCGGCGCGATGACGAACGAAGCCAACTCCGGCGGCTTACCGCCGGGCGAAGTTGGCGTACATCGACAGGCCGACGCGCTGGCTCTTTTCCGGGTGGAACTGGCAGGCGGTGAGGTTGTCGCGGTTGACGACGGCGGTGAAGGGGCCCGGGTAGTCGGCCGTGGCGGCCACGTCGGCGGGGTCGTCGGGGACGGCGTAATACGAGTGGACGAAGTAGACCGACGGCTCCTCGCCGATCCCCTCCAGGAGCGGGATCGGCCGGCGGATGGCCAGCGTGTTCCACCCCATGTGCGGGACCTTCAATCCCGGGCTGGGCTCGAACCGGACGACCTTCCCGGGGATGAGGTCGAGGCCCCGGTGCTCGCCGTCCTCCTCGCTGGTGGTCAGCAGGAGTTGCAGGCCCAGGCAGACGCCCAGGCAGGGCTTGCCCGACCGGACGGCCTCCCGGAACGCCTCGTCCATGCCGGCGCGGCGCAGCTCGGCCATGGCGTCGGCGAAGGCGCCGACGCCCGGCAGGACCACGCGCGAAGCCGAGCGGAGCCGGTCGGGATCGGCGGTGATCTCGGCCTCGTGACCCACCGCCTCGAACGCCTTCTGCACGCTCCGCAGGTTGCCCATCCCGTAGTCGATGATGACGATCATGCCGCGCCTCGATCCTCCGAACATTCGTCGCCTGGCCCCTGATGGTATCCGGACCACCCGACCGACGGCAACGACGGCCGCGGGGTTCGGCCCGACCTCAGCGCTTCGGGGGGACGTCGAGCGCCGCGCCCTGGGCGATGGGGGTCCAGCGCATGTCCTTCTCGCCGAGCCCCAGATCCTCGTCGGTCGGGGAGGGTCGGGCGCGGCGGGAGGACGAGGAAGAGGAGGGGCGGTCGGATCGCGGAGCGTCCTCGATCCGGATCGGGGGGATCTCGTCGATCTCCTCCGAGCGGGAGATCTGGGCGGCGGGGGGCTTGCGCCGGGCCGGGGAGGAGCGGCCGGCGGGGAGCGTCCTGGGGCGGGCGAGCGGGGCGTCGGCGTCGGGGTCGTCGTAGCCCCGGTCGCGCATCATGTTCCGCATGTCGTCCAGCCGGGCGGTGATCTCGCCGTTGTGGAGCTGCTCTTGGACGAGCCGGTCCTCGAACTGGCGGTTCTCCTCCTTCAGCCGGGCGATCTGCGTCTTCAGCTCGTCGTTCTCGAACTCCAGCCGGCTGAGGCTCGACTTGAGCTGGCTCGACGAAGGCCCGCCGGTGATGTACGTCCCCCGTCCCGAGCAGCCGACGAGCGCCGACGCCGCCATCAAGACGGCGAGCCGCGCCGCGAGGAGTGCTCGCGTCGAGGGGATCCGGTTCCGGGGGTGGGCGTCAGTCGTTCGGCCGGCCACGACGTCCTTCCGATGGGATGGGCGCGAGATGGGGTCTGGTCATATTCTTCGGCCGAATCACCACGGATTATTGCGAAAGCCTTCCTCGGTTTTCGAAGCGTAGTCGGGCGGGGGCCGATCGTCGTCATGATCGCGAGCCTCGACCGGATCGGCCGGGGCGTGCTCCCCCCGCATCTTCCGGAGGGCGAAGAAGACCGTCATCGCCAGCACGGTCAGCAGCGACCCGCACAGGGCGCTCAGCAGGATGATGACGCCGAGCGTGCTCTGATAGGCCCCCATCCCGAACGGGAAGGCGACCGTCACCGCGGCGTCGTTGGCCCAGATGAACCAGAGCATCAGGCCCAGCAGCGCCGCCACGCCGATCAGCCGCCGGTAGACCCAGAAGTTGCGGATGATCGACGGCCGTCGCCGCTTGTATTGATACGCCATCGCCAGGCTCTCCCCCGGGGCGCGCCGGCCCCTCGCGGATTGTAGCCGCCGATCCCCCGGACGTCCCCCCCGGTTTCCGCGCTAGAACATCGGGCCGACGTCCACCCCCAGCGACCACCAGAACAGGGCGTGGAAGGTGTCGAACAAATTCCGCGCCCAAAGCGGCCAGAGCCACCGCCATGAGAACAGCAGGAACACGGCCGCCATGCTGATGTACGGCCCCGCGGGTATTTCGCGATCGGCGCTCGAGGATTGGAGCCCCGCCAGCCGTTTCCCGACGTATTTCGCCAGCTTCCAGCAGGCGTGGGCCAGCCCGAAGAACGGGAAGAGGAAGAACGTCAGGATCGCGGCCCGCCAGCCGAGGAACGCCCCGATCATCGCCATCAGCGTGACGTCGCCGAAGCCCATCGCCTCCTTCCGCAGCAGGAAGGAGAAGCTCGACCTGATGAACGCGGTCAACCCTCCGCCCACCAGGAACCCGACCACGCCGACCCAGAGCCCCCCCCAGGCCGTCGCGGCCGTCGCCGGCTCGGGCCGGATCCACGGGAAGGCGGCCCCCAGGCCGATCCCCAGGACCATCCCCGTCACCGTCACCTCGTCCGGGATGATCAGCAGGTCGTAGTCGATAAACGTCGCCGCGACCAGCAGCGAGACCAGCAGCGAGTGGTAGGCCAGCACGGCCAGCGAGGAGACCGGGATCTGGCCCCAGGTCTCCCGGTCCGCCAGGAGGACGTCGACGACGTAGAGTCCCAGGAACAGCAGGCCCACCAGGGCCTCGATCATCGGGTAACGCGCGGCGATGGGCAGCCCGCACGTCCGGCACTCCCCGCGCAGGGCGAGCCAGCCGAGGATGGGGACGTTGTCGCCGGCGGAGATGGGGTTGAGGCAGCGGGGGCAGTGCGAGGCCGGCCAGATGACGCTCTTCTGCCAGGGGACGCGGTAGACGCAGACGTTCAGGAAGCTGCCGACGACCGTCCCGACGCAGAAGACGCCGAAGCCCAGGAGGACCAGCAGCGGCCAGCTCACGAACATGGCCAGCGCTCCAGGATCCGCCCGGCCACCTCGTCCGGCCCCGCCCCCTGGGCCTCGACGATCAGGTCGGCGACCTCCTCGTAGAACGGGGTCCGGTAGGCGAGGACCTCGGCGATCTCCTCGACGGCCCCCTTGTTCGTCAGCGACGGCCGGGTCTCGCGGGTGATGGCGTCGGCCTCCAGCCGGCGCGCCAGCTCGGCGACGTCGGCGCGGAGCCAGGCGACCAGGCCGAACGCGCGGAGCATCCGGCGGTTGGACTCGCGGAGGATGGTCCCGCCGCCGGTCCCCAGCACCGCCCCCGGGTGGTTCGCGGTCAGGTCGCGGACGACGGCCTCCTCGATGTCGCGGAAGGCGGGCTCGCCGTCCTCCTCGAAGATGGCCCGGATCGTCTTCCCCGCGCGGGCGACGATGCATTCGTCGACCTCGACGAACGCCCGGCCCGTCCGCCCCGCGAGGACGCGGCCGACGGTCGACTTGCCCGTCCCGCGATAGCCCACCAGGACCACGCCCCGGCCCCGCCCGTCGTCGATGTTGGAGTCGCTCATTCGTCCTTCACGGATCCCAGCTTGCGCTTGAGGGCGCCCCGCATCGCCTCGATTGGGGCGTCCTGGCCGGTGTAGATCTTGAACTGGAGGGCCGCCTGGCGGAGGAACATGTCGACGCCGGTCAGGGTCGAGCAGCCTCGCTCGCGCGCCAGCTTCAGCATCATCGTGTTCTCGGGGTGGTAGATCGTGTCGAACACCACGATCCCGGAGCGGTGGAAGGCGCCGGGGGGTAGGGGGGTGTCGTCGACGTTCGGGTGCATCCCGACGGGGGTGCAGTTGATGATGACGTCGGCGATGATCGTGGCCCGCGCCCCCCAGTTGGCCGAGCGGCAGCCGACCTCCTCGGCGAGCCGGGTCGCGCGTTCCTCGTGCCGATTGACGATCGTCACGGCGGCCCCTCGACGGACCAGGCCGAAGGCGATCGAGCGGGCGACGCCGCCGGCGCCGAGGATCAACACCTGCTTGTCGACCAGCGGGCTGGCCTCTCCGGCCTCGCCCCCGCCCATCGCCGCCTCCAGCGAATCCATGGCGGCGCGGTAGTCGGTGTTGTAGCCCGTTCGGACCCCTTCGGCGTCGATCGCCACGGTGTTGCACGACCCGACGCGGTCGACCGAGTTCTCCTTGTGCTGGAGCAGCGGGATCAGGTCTTCCTTGTGCGGGATGGTGACGCTGCACCCCTTCACGCCCATCCACGCCACGTCGCGAAAGAACGCCTCCAGCCCCCCCTTCGGCACCAGGAACGGGACCAGAACCTTGTTCAGCCCCAGCGCCCGGAAGGCCGCGTTGTGGACGGCCGGGCTCAGGCTGTGGCCGATGGGGTCGCCGATCACGCCGAAGACCTCGGTCTCGGCGTCGATCTGGTGGTACAGGTAATCCTTCCTCAGCTCGTTCAGGTAGAACATCCCGGGGGCGAAGACGCGCTCGGGGTTGTAGCCGACGTAGGAGAAGGGGGCCCCGAACTTGGCGTTCAGGACGCGGGTGAAGCGGCCGACCTCCCCCATGGCGATCGCGATGGTCGGGAACCTGGCCCCCCGGCCGATCCCCAGGATCCGCGAGGCGTCGGCCATCGAGCCGGCCATCGCGGCGATCTTGACGACGTCCGGATCCTTCTCGCCGCAGCGGTTGGCCACCTCGTCGAGATCCGCGGGCGTC
Organism: Paludisphaera sp.; assembly: GCF_037189885.1. NCBI lineage: Bacteria > Pseudomonadati > Planctomycetota > Planctomycetia > Isosphaerales > Isosphaeraceae > Paludisphaera > Paludisphaera sp. The sequence goes on along the minus strand of NZ_JBBCIR010000063.1, from coordinate 13,627 downwards.
TTCTTCATGTCGTGGTGGCTGACGATCCGCTTCGTCTTGCCGAAGCGGCGGATCTCGCCGGCGACGTCGTCTTCCAGGTCGACGTAATCGACCCCCAGGGCGATGGCCTCGCGGAGGATCGCCCGGCGCTTCTCCTCGTCGCCGCGCCACATGCCGCCGTCGACGGCGCGACGGATCGTGAAGACCAGGGGGGTGAAGCGCTGGTCGAGGAGCCGCTTGAGGTCGGGCTCGCGGCGGAGGCAATCGACGCGCAGCTCGACCATGTCGGCCCCGGCCGCCGCCGCCGCCTTCCACTCCCCGATCATGGACGAATGCCGGCCCCGCCCGATCGTCGCACAGATGACAGCCATGACCCGTTCACTCCCCGCCGCTCGGCGTCGGCCCCGACCCGATCCCGACCGGGTGGATTTTACGCCACCGACCCTGGAGGCGATAGGGGGAGTCGGCGGGGAACTAGATCCTCCCGAACTGCTTCTCCAGTTCCGACTTGGTGAAGATCAGGGCGGTCGGCCGGCCGTGCGGGCAGTGATGGGCGTCGTGGGCCAGCTCGCGGCGGGCGAGCAGGGCCTCGATCTCCTCCGGCGTCAGCTTCTGGCCGGCCTTCACGGCCGCCTTGCACGAGACCATGTGCAGGAGTTCCGCAACCAGGCCGTCGCGCGTCGGGGGGAGGGGCTGGGTGGCCAGGTGCTCGGCCAGGTCGCGCACCAGGCGCTCGGGATGGGCGTCGCGGAGCATCGCCGGGGTGCTCCGGATCAGGATCGTGTCGCCGCCGAAGCCCTCGACCTCCAGCCCGAGCGTGGCCAGCAGGTCGGCGTGCTCCAGCAGGGTCGCGGCCTCGTCGGCCGGCATGTGGACCGGCTCGGGGACCAGCAGCCCTTGCGATTCCACGCGGCCCTCGGCCACGCGCTTGCGCAGCTCCTCGTAGATGATCCGCTCGTGCAGGGCGTGCTGGTCGATGACCATCATCCCGTCGCTGGTCTCGGCGATCAGGTAGCTGTCGTGGACCTGGATCGCCTTGGCGTGCGGGGCGAGTTCCGGCATCCCCGGCGACGCCACGGCCGCCGGCGCCGGCTCGGGCGGCGTGGCGGGCGGCGTGGCGTCGGCCCGCGACGGCTCGGCGGCGAACTCGTCGAAGGGCTCGGCCCGCGCGAAGTCGAGCCGGCCGGGGAGGTTGGCCGCCCACTCCGGGGGCCGGGCCTGGCCGAAACCCTCCGGGAATGGCGGCGGCGCCGCGGGCGTCCTCGACGGCTCGAACCACGAGGCGATCGCCCGGCGGTCGGTCGGTGGGGAGTCGAGCGCGTAGGACGGCTCGGGCCTCGCGGGGGGCTTAGGGGCGGGCGCGGGAGCGGGGGCCGACGCGGGCGGCCACGACGCCGGCGCGGGTGCCTCGGACCCCTTCCCCGGCGGGACGGGCTGGAGCCGGCTGTGGAGGTCGCTGGCGAGGAATGTCTGCCGCAGCGTGGAGAGGAGGTGGCTGTAGACGCGCTGGGGGTCGCGGAAGCGGACCTCGATCTTGGTCGGGTGGACGTTGACGTCCACTTCCTCCGGCGGGATCTCCAGGTTCAGGAACGCCACGGGATTGCGGCCCACCATCAGGAGGCCGCGGTACGCCTCGTTGAGCGCGTGCGAGAGGCTCCGATCGCGGACGTACCGGCCGCCGAGGAACAGGTACTGACCCTTGGTGCTGGACCGGCTCTGCGACGGATGGCCGACGTAGCCCCAGAGGCCGGTCTGGTCGAGCTTCCCCTCCACCCAGAGGAGCGATTCGGCCATCTCGCGGCCGAAGAAGGCGGCGATGCGGTCGCGGACCCCGGCGACGGCCGGCAGGTCGTGGACGACCTTCCCGGCGGATCGGAACGTCATGTGGACCTGGGGCTGGGCCAGGGCGATCCGGGCGAAGGTCTCGGCGACGTGGCCGGCCTCGGTGGAGTCGGACTTCAAGAACCCGCGACGGACGGGGGTGTTGTAGAAGAGGTTGCGCACCTCCATCACGGTGCCGACCGGGCAGCCGCAGGGGCGGATGGGGCCGGCGATGCCCCCCTCGATCACGATCTCCGACCCCTCCTCGGCGTCGGCCCGGCGGGTCTGGCAGCGGACCTTGGAGATCTCGGCGATCGCCGCCAGGGCCTCGCCGCGGAACCCCAGGGTGCGGACCTTGTGCAGGTCCTCGGCCGATTGCAGCTTGCTGGTCGCGTGCGGCAGGAACGCCAGCGGGATGTCCTCCGGCGACATCCCCGAGCCGTCGTCGGCGATGCGGATCAGGTCCTTCCCCCCGCGCTCGACGGAGACCTCGACCCGCCGCGCTCCGGCGTCGATCGCGTTCTCCATCATCTCCTTGACCACGGAGGCCGGCCGCTCCACGACCTCCCCGGCCGCGATCTGGTTCACCACCGAAGGCGGCAGTTGCTGGATCAGGCCCATCCGTCCCCCCTCCCTAGTCCCTTAGACCCTCTCATTGTACTCCCTGTCCATGCGTCCAGAAAGGGGCGGTGCCGTCGCGAGGGCCACGGCAACCATACCCCATCCTTCGCGGTCGGACGGGATGGGGGCGTGATTCCGTGGGATGCTCGCGGGGAGGGGCTCATGGCGCTGGCTTCCGCCGGCCGATTGGGGAAGAATGCCCAACGTCGCGGTCCCCTCGCGCCCGCGTCGGGCGAGCGTCCGGGTCCGGATAGGGAGAGGAGGCAGGCGGTGTCGTCGGTCCACCCGTCGTCGCATCCGATCGTCGCGCGGAAAGTCTCGACCCTGCGCGACGCCCGCACCGGGCCTCCGGAGTTCCGCGCGCTGGTTCGTAGCCTGGCCATGCTGCTGGCGGCGGAGGCGACGGCCGACCTCGCCGTCCGCGAGACGTCGGTGACGACGCCGCTGGGGCCGGCTCGGGGGGGCGAGCTGGCGGACGCCGTGGCGATCGTCCCGGTCCTCCGCGCCGGGCTGGGGATGGCCGAGGGGATCCTGGATCTCATCCCCGAGGCCGAGGTCTGGCACATCGGCCTGTTCCGCGACGAGGCCACGCTCCGGCCCACCGAGTATTACAGCAAGCTGCCGAGGGAGCCGCGGGCGACGATCGCCCTGGTGCTCGACCCGATGCTGGCGACGGGGGGCTCGGCCGTCCGGGCGTGCGAGCTGCTGAAGGGGGCCGGCGTGCCCCGGCTCAAGCTGATCTCGCTGATCGCCGCGCCGGAGGGGATCGCCCGCATGGCCGAGGCCATGCCCGACGTCCCGATCCACGTCGGGGCGGTCGACGAGCGGCTGACCGAGGTCGGCTTCATCTATCCTGGGCTCGGCGACGCCGGCGACCGCCAGTTCGCCACGTTCCACGCCCCTTGAACCAGGCCAGGAGGACCGCCATGCCCCGCGCGGTTGACGTCATCCGGAAGAAGCGCGACGGCGGCGCCCTGTCGCCGGCCGAGATCGGCTGGATGGTCGAGGGGATCGCCCGCGGCGACGTGGCCGACTACCAGTGGTCGGCCCTGCTGATGGCGATCGTCCTGAGGGGGATGGACCATTCCGAGACCGTCGCCCTGACCGAGGCCATGATGACGTCGGGCGTGGTGGTGGACCTGGGCGGCATCCCGGGGCCGAAGGTGGACAAGCACAGCACCGGGGGGGTGGGGGACAAAACCTCGCTGATCCTGGCGCCGATCGCCGCGGCGGCCGGCGTGTCGGTCCCGATGGTCTCCGGCCGGGGCCTCGGCCACACCGGCGGGACGCTCGACAAGCTGGGTTCGATCCCCGGATTCCGCGTCGACGCGACGCTCGACCGCTACAAGGAGATCCTCCGCGAGGTCGGCCTGGTGATGATCGGCCAGACGGCGGAGATCGCCCCGGCCGACAAGTTCCTGTACGCCCTCCGCGACGCCACGGCGACCGTCGAGTCGATCCCGCTGCTCGCCGCGTCGATCATGTCGAAGAAGCTGGCGGAGGGGATCGACGGCCTGGTGCTGGACGTGAAGGCGGGCGACGGCGCGTTCATGCCGCGCCTGGAGGACGCCCGGACGCTGGCGGAGACCATGTGCGACGTCGGCCGGTCGATGGGCAAGAAGGTCGTCGCCCTGATCACCCGGATGGACCAGCCGCTCGGCCGCGCCGTCGGCAACGCGGTGGAGGTGGCGGAGGGCATCGCCTGCCTGAAGGGGGAGGGGCCCGACGACCTGATGGGCCTGTCGCTGGACCTCGCGGCCGAGATGGTCCGCCTGGCGGGCCTGGCCCCGTCGATCGAGGAGGCCCGAGCCGTCTGCGAGCGGACGGTCGACGACGGCTCGGCCCTGGAGCGGTTCCGCCGCCTGATCGCGGCGCAGGGGGGCGACCCCAACGTCGTCGACGACCCCGGCCTGCTGCCGAGGGCGAGGAGGACGATCGAGCTGGCGTCGGACCGCGGCGGTCGCGTGGCCCGGCTCCGCTCGCGGCCGATCGGCGAGGCCACGATGCTCCTCGGCGCCGGCCGGACGCGGGTGGACTCGGACATCGACCCGGCCGTCGGCGTGATCCTCCACAAGAAGGTCGGGGACCTCGTCGAGCCGGGGGACTCGCTCTGCAGCCTCCTGGTCAACGACAAGGCCGAGCTGGAGCGGGCCTCCGAGATGATCGCCGACGCCTATCATATCGACGACGACTTCGACGAGGCTCCCGCGCCCGTGGTGATCGACAGGCTGGTCGCCGGCGGGGTGGGATGACGATAATCGGTCGCGTCAGCGACCTTCCCCCCCGACGCGCCCCGGGAGTATCGCCATGAGCCCCACGCCCGATGTGCCGGGCCTGTTCGACAGGGCCGAGGAGGCCGCCGAGGCCGTGAGACGCGCGGCGGGCGGCCGGACGCCGAGGGTCGGCCTGGTGCTCGGCTCGGGGCTCAACGACCTGGTCGAGCGGTTCGCGGATCGGCGGGCCGTCCCGTACTCGCGGATCCCGAACTTCCCGACGCCCACCGTCGCCGGCCACGCGGGGAACCTCGTGATCGGGTCGGTCGAGGGCGCCGAGGCGATCATCCTCCAGGGGCGGATCCACTACTACGAGGGCCACGACCTGGACTCCGTCACGTTCCCGACGCGGGTGCTCCAGCGGCTGGGGGTGGAGACCTTGATCCTCACCGCCGCGACCGGCGGCGTCCGCTCGGACCTGCGCCCGGGGAACCTCGTCTGCCTGTCGGACCACCTGAACCTGATCGGGGCCAACCCGCTGCGAGGGCCGGACGACCCCCGGCTCGGCGAGCGGTTCCCGGACATGACCGAGGTCTACTCCAGGCGGCTGCGGCACGCGGCGAAGGAGGAGGCCCGCCGGCTGGGCGTGCAACTGGCCTCGGGCGTCTACGCCTGCCTCCCGGGCCCGAGCTACGAGACCCCGGCCGAGATCCGGATGCTCCGGGCACTCGGCGCCGACGTCGTGGGGATGTCGACCGTCCCCGAGGCGATCGTCGCCCGCCACGCCGGGATGGAGGTGCTGGGCCTGGCCCTGGTGACCAACGCCGCGGCCGGCGTGCTGGCGGCGCCGATCCGCCACGAGCACGTCCTGGAGGCCGGCGCCAAGGCCGCGCCGATGCTCGGCAAGGTGATCCGGCGCGTGGTCATGCGGGTCGCCGGCATGCCCGCCGGCGAGTCCGGATCCACCGGCGAGTTCCCCGCCTACCGGCCCGACTGAACCAGCCGCGCGAGCAGCTCCTCGGGGTCGAGCCGCGAGAGATCCGGGACCACCACGTCGGCCCCGGCCTCGCGCAGGGCGGCCTCGTCGTGGCTGGAGGTCACGCCCACCGCGAGCATCCCCGCCGCCTTCGCCGCGCGGATCCCCACCGGCGCGTCCTCGAAGACGATCGACTCCCCCGGCGCGACGCCCGATCGCTCGGCGGCCAGCAGGAAGACCTGGGGGTCGGGCTTGCCCCGCGTCACGTCCTCCCCCGCGACGATCGCCGCGAACCGCCCGGGAAGTCCGCACTCCTCCACGGTCAGCTCCAGGTTCTTCCGGACGCCGCTGGAGCCGATCGCCAGGACGAATCCGGCCGCCGTCATCGCGTCCAGGAACGGGCGGACCCCGTCCATCAGGGCGATCCGACCCCGGGCGAGGTCGCGATACATGGCCTCCTTGCGGTCCGAGTAGGCCAGGACGTCCGCGTCGGCGAGCGACTCCCCCAGGACCATGCGCAGGATCATGGCGTTGGTCATCCCGAACGTCTCCAGGACGAATTCGGAGGTGATCGGGAGGTCGGCCTCGGCGGCCATCGCGACCCAGGAATCCTGGTGCAGCTTGAGGGTGTCGACGAGCACGCCGTCGTGATCGAGGATGGCGAGGGGCATGGGGGCTCCGAGGAGGGCGGGGCGTAGGTTCGGCTCAGCGGCAGCGGCATTCCGCGGCGTCGATCTCGGCGACGATCCGGCGGAGGTCGGTCTCGCGGCGGGAAGGGTCGGGTTCGAGCATGGGGCGGAGCAGGGGGCCGAACGGCTCGCCGGCCTCGTCGGCCAGGGCGTCGGGGTCGATGTTGCGGATCCTGTCCATGACCTGAAGGATGTTGCCGTCGGCGAAGGCGGGGCGGCCGGCGGCCATCTCGTGGAAGACCAGGCCGAGCGCGAAGACGTCGCTGGCGAGCGTCGCCGGCTCGCCGCGGGTCTGCTCCGGAGCCAGGTAGCGCGGGGTGCCGAACAGCCCGCCGCCGTTCTCGGCGACGCCCAACTCCCCGGTCTCGTCGACGGGGACGAGGTCGACCCGGTTGAGCCGGCGAGCCAGCCCGAAGTCGAGCACCTTCACCAGGCCGTCGTCGGCGATCATGATGTTCTCGGGCTTGAGGTCGCCGTGGACGATCCCCGCGTCGTGCGCCGCGCCGATCCCCCCGACGATCTGCCGCGCGATCGAGAGCATCTCGTCGACGTCCGGGCGGCCCTCGGCCAGGCGTTCCGCCAGCGTGCGGCCCTGGACGTATTCCATCGAGATCACCGGCAGGCCGGCGGCGTCGTCGACCGTGTAGATCGTGCAGACGTTCGGGTGGTTGAGCGCCGCGACCGACCGGGCCTCGGCCAGCACCGCGCCCGGGGTCACGGGGCAGTCCGGCCGGAAGACCTTCAAGGCCACCGGCCGGTCGAGCCGGAGGTCGCGCGCCAGGAAGACCCGCGCGAACGACCCCTCGCCGATCTCCGCGTCCAGCCGGTAGTGCGAGAAGATGTTCCCGGGGTTGAGGATGGCGTAGGGGTCGACGGGCGCGCCGTCGACCATCCACTCCTCGCGGCAGAGGCCGCCGGACTGGATCGCCGTGAGGACGCGCAACACCTCCTGGCTGCGGCGGCCCACGCTCAGGTTGTGGACCACCTGATACTGGATCACCCCCTCCGGGTCGATGATGAACGTGCCGCGGTGGGCCACGTCGCGCGTGGGGTCGTAGACCCCGAAGGCCGACGCGACCGCGCCGCCGACGTCGCTGGCCAGCGGGAAGTTCAGCCCGCCGAGCCCCCCGTTCGCCCGCGGCGTGGCGAGCCATCGCTCGTGCATCTCCAGCGGGTCGGAGCTGATCGCCAGCAGGTCGCAGCCGCGCTCTCGGAACTCCTCGATCCGCTGGCTCAGGCCGATCAACTCCGACGGGCAGACGACGGAGAAGTCGCGCGGGTAGAACGACAGGACGAGCCACCTCCCCCGGTAGTCCGAGAGCCGCGCCCGCGACCGCGCGGGGTCGGGACGACGCGTGCAGGGGAGGTCGAAAAGCGGCGCGGGATTGCCGACATAGTTGGTTGGCATGGCGAACGGCGTCCGGGGCGGGATGGTCCTCGTCGTCTCATTGTACCAGGAGGACAAGCGGGGGGCGGCGAGGGATCGCAGATCAGCCCGCTTCCTCGGTCGGTCCCGAGGCCCGCCGGAACCGGAAGTCGCAGAACGGGGCCCCTTCCATGAGGGTCTGCGTCCGCTCAAGCTCGATGTCCGGGCTGAACCCTTCCGCCAGGGCGAAGTCCCGCTGGCAGGAGAGGGCGGACCCCAGGTCTTCCAGGCCCAGTCGCCGATACATCTCGGCGTAGCGGCAACGCACCACGTTGAACGACAGGCGATCGGGCGACTGTTCCAGCAGCTCGATCTCCAGGGCCCCCCCCTCCTTCCAGCGGTCGAGGGTCGCGGCGAAGGCCTCCAGGGAGGACTCGCCGAGGGACCTGGCCAGCTCCGCGCCCCCCTGGCGGGCGAGGTCGACGATCACCCGGCGCACGACCTCCATCGTCTCGTCGCGGCCGAATGCGTCGATGAATTCCCTCACGAGCGGGCCGACGATCCGGGCCTCGATCTCGCGGCGCTGGAGCAGGGAGAGGGTCGGTTCCGCGTCCGCCATCGGGTAAGCTCCCACGTTGGATAAAGGAGGGGCGATGACGATCATCCGCGCGATGGGCTGGCTGGCGGCGATCGCCGCGACGGCGGCGGCCTGGGCGACCTGGCGACGGCCGGCGGATCCGTTCGCGGGGCTGGTCGTCGTCCGGGACGCGACCTACGGGGAGGCCGACGGCCGACCGCTCCGGCTCGACCTGATCCTGCCGCCGGGCCCGGCCGACGCCCCCCGGCCGCTGGTGGTCGCGGTCCACGGCGGGAGTTGGACGGGGGGATCGCGGCGGGATTACGGCCCTCAGTTCGCCGACCTCGCCCGCGACGGCCTCGCGGTCGCCGTCGTCGATTATCGGCTCGCCCGCCCCGGAGCGCCTAGCTGGCCCGGCGCCGTCGAGGACGTGAGACAAGCCGTCGACTGGCTGATCGATCGGGCCGACCGCCACCGGATCGACCCCCGGCGCGTCGCCTTGCTGGGGACCTCCTCCGGGGGGCTCCTCGCCGCCAGGGCCGCCCAGGAAGACCGCCGGATCGCCGCCGTCGTCTGCCTCTCGACCCCCTTCGACCTGGCCGAACTCGCCGCGTCGCGACGGCTCGGGCACGAGCCGGCCGAACTCTTCCTGGGGGCCGACCCCACGGACGCCTCCGACCTCGCCGCCGACGCTTCCCCGATAACCCATGTCACGCCAGGCGGCCCCCCGACGTTGATGATCCACGGCGACGACGACGCCTGGGTGCCCCTCGATCAGGCGCGGAAGATGCTAGAGCGACTTGAGACGGCCGGCGTCCCGGCTCGACTCGTCGTCATCCCGGGCGCCCGCCACGGCTTCGAGCTTCGGGTCGGGCCGCCGGAGCCTCGGGACCTGGCCCCGGTCGTCCGGGAATTTCTCGGGGCGGCCTGGGCCGGTGGGGGGCAGCCGGAATTTGAGGGGCTTGCGCCTTGAAATCGGGAAGGCGAGGTGGAAGGATACCTTGCACCATTCCCGAAGCGATTAAGACTCACGATCCCTAGGAAGCCCTCGGTCTCCTCTCGCCTCGTCACGGGGCGGCGAGGGCTTGCGCCCATACGGGGGACGGCGCCGTGTCGACGGAGCTCCACATCGGCGGTTCGATCGGCTGGACGGCGAGCGACGAGCCGCCGACCGAGGTCTATGACCGCGTGCTGGAGACGGCGGCCGATCGTCCCGCGGAGGACTCGCTGCCGGACGTCCCCGACCCCGCCCGCGACCACGGCGACGCGGAGCGCTCGCTCCGTCGCCAGGACGTGGAGCTGAAGCATCGGCGCGTCCGCGAGTTCCTCGACCGCTCGGGCCTGGACGCCCTCGTGCTGGGCCGGGCCGACTCGATCGCATGGTTCACCTCCGGTGGGGACCTGGCCCAGGATTACGCCTCGGACAACGGCGCGATCCTCCTGTTCATCAATCGAAATTGCCGGGCCGTGATCGCCGACAATGTCCAGAGCAGCCGGATTTTCGAGGAGGAGCTGGCGGGCCTGGGCTTCCAGCTAAAGGAACGCCCCTGGTTCGACGACCCCGACCGGGTGGTGGCCGAGCTGTGCCACAACAAGCGGGTCGCCGGGGATCTGCTGTCCGAGTGCCGCCCCCAGTGGCGGCGGTCGCTCGACGCGATCCGCGAGCTTCGCCGGCGGCTCACCCCGCTGGAACGGCAGCGGCTCCGCGAGCTGGGCCGGACGCTGGCCACCGCCGTCGAGGCCACCTGCCGCAACTTCGACCGCGGCGAGCGCGAGGCCGACGTCGCCGGCCACCTGGCCCATCGCCTGATCCGAGAGGGGGTCGCCCCGGTCGACCTCCGCGTCGCCAGCGACGACCGCCTGGCCCGGTTCCGCCAGCCGACCTTCAAGGCCGCGCCCATCCTGAAAAAGGCGACGGTCGCCGTGACTGGCCGCCGTCACGGGCTCTGCGCCTCGGTCACGCGGACGGTCTCGTTCGGGCCGCCGGAGCCGGAATTCCGCTCGAACCACACCCTGGCCGCGATGGTCGACGCCACCTGCATCTTCTTCTCCCGCCCCGGCGAGCCCGTCTCCGAGGTCTTCCGCCGCGCCCGCCGGATCTACGAGAAGTTCGACGCGCCGCACGAGTGGACCCTGGACTATCAGGGCGTCCTGACCGGCTACTCCCCCCGCGAGGCCCTCCTCACCCCGGACAGCCCCATCACCCTGGAGCCGGGAATGGCCGTCTGCTGGAGCCCCAGCGTCGCCTCGGCCCGGTCGGAGGACACGATCGTCGTCGACTCGCGCGGCGACTCCCGTGGCTTCGAGGTCGTCACCGCCGCCCAGGACTGGCCGATGGTCGAGGTCGCGGTCAAGGGCTACCCCCTCCCCAGGCCCGGCATCCTGGAACGCTGAGGCTGTCGCGGGCCGCGCGCCTCTCTTAGAATGAGGCCCATCGATCCGACGCCGGGCGCGAGGCCCGGGTCGTTCCGGGCTTCGTGACGAGGGGTGCAAGGATCGTGAAACAGCGGATTACGGCCTGGCTGCTGGCGGGGCTCGTCGGGTTCAGCGGCGTCGCGCGCGGCTGGCAGGACGTCGAGGACGTGGGGCCGGATGGGTTCGAGGTCCAGTATTTCGGGCTCGACCCCGATCGGCTGGCGAAGCTCGACGCCGCCGTCGAGGGGGCGATCTCCGGCGGCCAGATCCCCGGCGCGGTGCTGGTCGTGGGGCGGTTCGGCACGCCCGTCTACGCCAAGGCGTTCGGCCAGAAGGCGGTGGAGCCGACCGCCGAGCCGATGACGCTCGACACCATCTTCGACATGGCCTCGCTCACCAAGCCGATCGCCACGGCCGCCTCGGTCATGGCCCTGATCGAGGACGGGAAGGTCCGCAAGTCCGACCCGATCGTGAAGTTCTTCCCCGAGATGGACAACCGCGGCAAGGGCCGGATCACGGTCGAGCACCTCCTCCGCCATCGCGCCGGGCTGATCGCCGACAACGCGATGGGCGACTACAAGGACGGCCCCGAGGAGGCCTGGAAGAAGATCGCCGAGCTGCCGCTCGTCGCGAAGCCCGGATCGAAGTTCATCTACTCGGACGTCGGCTTCATCGTCCTGGGGAAGCTGGTGGAGAAGGTCTCCGGCAAGCCGCTGGACGTCTTCGCGGCCGAGCGGATCTTCGGGCCGTCGGGGATGGTCGACGCCCACTTCCGCCCGACGGCGGGCGACGCCCCGGGCCGGCCGCCGGTCGACCGGATCGCCCCGACGGAGAAGGAGGGGGACGCCTTCGTCCGCGGCGTCGTCCACGACCCCCGCGCCCGGGCGCTCGGCGGGGTGGCGGGCCACGCGGGGCTGTTCGCCACGGCCGAGGACGTGTCGAGGTTCGCCGCGATGCTGCTCGCCGAGGGCGTCGGCGAGGACGGGACGAAGGTCCTCGCCCCGCTGACCGTCCGCCAGATGATCGACCCCGGCGACACCCCCGCCGGCCAGCGCCGGGGGCTGGGCTGGGACCTCGCCACCGGCTTCAGCGGCCCGCGCGGGGAGCTGTTCGGCCCGGGCAGCTTCGGCCACACCGGGTTCACCGGCACCAGCGTCTGGATCGACCCGGAGACCGGCGTCCACGTCGTCCTGCTGACCAGCCGGCTGCACCCGAAGGCCCAGGGCTCGCCCTCCGCCCTGCGCCGGGACGTCGCCACCCTGGCCGCCGCCGCCGTGAACGGCACCGTGGCCTACCCGGAGGTGGTCGAGCCCGAGCCGGCCGACGATCCCGCCGCGCTCGCCCCGCCGGTGAAGTGCGGGATCGACGTCCTCGCCGCTCGCGGGTTCGACTCGCTGAAGGGGAAGCGGGTCGGCCTGGTCACGAATCACACCGGACGCTCGGCCGACGGCCGCTCCACCATCGACGTCCTGTTCAACGCCCCCGACGTGAAGCTGGTGAAGCTGTTCAGCCCGGAGCACGGCCTCCGCGGGCTGCTCGACCACGAGAAGATCACCGGCGAGGTGGACGAGAAGACCGGGCTCCCCGTCGTCAGCCTGTACGAGGGGAAGAAGCGGAAGCCCCAGGCGGAGGACCTCGCCGACCTCGACGTGCTGGTCTACGACATCCAGGACATCGGCGTCCGCTACTACACCTACATCTCGACGCTCGGGCTGGTGCTGGAGGCGGCCAAGGAGAGCGGCAAGGGGGTCGTCGTCCTGGATCGGCCCAACCCGATCGGCGGCGTCGAGTTCGGCGGGCCGATGCGCGACGAGATGGAGGGGACGTTCGTCGCCTACCACGCGATCCCGATCCGCCACGGCCTGACCGTCGGCGAGCTGGCCAGGCTCTACAACGCCGAGCGGAAGATCGAGGCCGAACTGGAGGTCGTCCCCTGCGAGGGCTGGACCCGGTCGATGCTCTACGACGCGACGGGCCTGCTCTGGGTCAACCCCTCGCCCAACATGCGGAGCCTCACCGAGGCCCTGCTGTATCCGGGGGTCGGCTGGATGGAGGGTACGAACCTGGCGACCGGCCGCGGCACCGACACCCCCTTCGAGCGCGTCGGGGCGCCCTGGATCAAGCCCGTCGAATGGGCCCGGTCGCTGAACGCGATGCGGATCCCCGGCGCGAGCTTCACGCCCGTCGAATTCTCCCCGACCGAGCGCCAGTACAAGGGGGAGACCTGCGGCGGCGTCCACATCCAGATCACCGACCGCGCCTCGTTCGACCCGATGCGGCTGGGCCTCGGCCTGGCGCTGTCGCTCCGTCGCGACTACAAGGAGCACTGGCAGCCCGAGCGGATGCCCACGCTCCTGACCAGCCAGGCCACCTACCAGGCCATCCTGGATCTCAAGAGCCCCGACCAGATCGAGGCCCTGTGGATCCAGGGCCTCGCCGACTTCGAGGTCGTCCGCGACAAGTACCTCATGTACTCGGAGTGACCCCAACAAGGCTCGGCGAGTTGGCTTCGTTCGTCAACCGCGCCTCCGCCGCGATCGGTCATAAGTCATTGACCTGAAATCGATTTATGGCCGTCGCGGGTTGGCTTCGTTCGTCGTTTTCGAAGCGGTTTTCTCCGCCCCCGTCGGCCCGCGTCGGACGGGCCGACCGGCGAGTGATTCCATGGGACAGGGGACAAGATTCCTCGTCTCGGGGCACCGCGCGGCGACCGCCGCTCCCCGGATCAATCCTCGCGAATTTTCAAAGATCCTCCGAATCACCCGTATGCTCGGCGGGGGAGTCGCGAGGATTTCATGATTCCGAAATTAACACGGGCCAGCCGGCTGGGCTGGTCCGGGGCGAGTCTTTGTGAACCGGGTGAGGTTGCATCCCCATTCCCGGCGGGCTGACGACCCGACGCTTCCGGGATGGCATCCGGGTCCACCGCTCGCCGTCGCGAACCTCCCCCTTCTCCCACGAGGGGAGAAG